>JBDLIJ010000265.1:0-3889 GCA_039714935.1 Bacteroidota bacterium
AGATTTCCCGCAAGCGGAAATCAAGGCTGTCGGTCCCGTATAAATATAGCATAGGGTTGGCTTTAAAGGCCACCCGGTCACCCATTTTTTCAAAATTTAAATTGAAGGTATTTTGCAACATATTCAAATTGCCATTATTATATTGTATCCCTGTATAATTCCTTGCAAAACCATTTATATCAACATTCTGAGCTATTGATAATTGACTCGCCACCAGAAGCGTAATCAGTATTATTCCTTTTGTTTTCATATTTATCTCCACATAAAATTATAATTTGCTAATTAATCCGCAAGGTCCGAATATCGAATATCGAATATCATAGTTTCCTATATCCCCCTCATCATGATACGTTCAGTAAATTTTGAGTCGGAAATACCAGTGTTTATATTGATATCGCTCAGGATCATTATTGTTTTATGATCTTTCTGAACGTTATGCATTTCAGAATTTGTTATGATCAAGAAGCCTGATATTTCTTCGAATTTCTTTATGTGAAGGATTTTAAGCAAGTCCCCGTCTTCGTCATAGAATTCTTTTTTCAATCCGATGAAATTATCTTTCCTGATCCAGGTAATGGTACGGGAGTACATATAATCTTCATCAGCAGGGATGCTTTCCACCACATAATGATCAATACCATCAATAGATTCTTCACGCAGAAGCTTGTGGGTATCTTCATCAAGTTTGCGGTCCCCAAGGTCATCATAGGTAAAATCCGACCCCATGAAATAGTCACTTTTACTGTCGCTGGATATACGCTTGGTCTTTTTTAATGCCGGCAAGTAGATCCACTGGTCATCGTCCTTACTTTCATCATCATAGGACCAGCTCATGAATGAAGTATTTTTAACATCTGCCGGCGACAGGAAGAACATGATATTTTTCTCCATTTCACCCATATCCTTTGTGAACTGTTTAATATTTCTGATCCTTTCCTTTCCGTTTTTATTTATTAAAGTCATGGTTAAGGTAGACGTCTGGTCATCGCCTTCAGCACGGGTATAGACTTTTTCTATAATTTCCCTTGCTGTCATATCCTGGGCCATTGACTGATAGCTCATTGAAATAATGATTGCAAATACTGATATTAAGACCTTTGTATTTTTCATTTTTTGTGAATTTTATATTTATACTTTATTTGTTCTTCTTTTTAAAATAGACATTCGACACATTCAATAAAACAAGCATGATCGTAAGTGTTCCCAGGAAGCTTGTAAACATATTCAGGGATACCAGCGCCCCAAGTTCCCTGTTTGGTGGAAATACTGAAAACAGCAGGACTAAAAACCCGGCAATGACCACGATCGCATTAAAGCTGATCGCCCTGCCCGAATGTGCCATTGTTTTTTGCGCAGTTAACAGTCTGTTTCCTGAACTGATCGCGTTTAATTTATATTGCTCAATAAAATGTACTGCGTAATCGATCCCAATACCTATGGCAATACTTGAAAGCAGGGCTGTTGTGGTACTTAAAGGAATATCCAAAAACCCCATGATCCCAAAACTTATGAGGGCTGTGACTGCAATAGGGACAGCCCCGATCAATCCCAGTTTGAAGTTCTTGAACATGATCCCCAACAGGATGATCACAATGATCAGCGACAGGATCAGGCTCATTATCTGCCCTTCGAGGATCAGGTCGGTAAAAACCAGTCCCTTATAGCCACTGCCTGCGTAGTTGACGGTAATGCCATATTCCTCAAGATCATCCTCAAAGTTGTTTATCAATGCCAATGCAGCATTAATGGCTTTTGAATTATCGCTTTTAAGCTGGAAAATCACATTCAGTTTTGAGTAGTCATAGTCGACTACCTTATTCAGGTTTTCCGGGTCGCCCGACATTTCGTAAAGCAAAAGGTATTGAGCGATCAGTTCTTTATCGTCCGGAATGGTGTTGAATTCTTCATTGTCGGCATTCATCACTTTGTTCATCCGGTTTACATAATCGGTAAGTGAAAATGAATTCCCTGCAACTTCCAGTTCCCGGACAACTGTCTTTTGCATCTTATTAACCAGTTTCAACACTTCAGGCTCTTTGAAGGCATCCGGGTTTTCTTCCCCCGCATCCAAAATAAGATTGAGTGTGGTTGTCCCTCCAAAATGCTCGTTGATAAACTTATCGGTCAGAACAATTTCGCTATCCTTTTCAAATTTATCGAGGAAGCTGGAGTTGATCCATATTTGCTGCATTCCTGTGATCGAAAGAACTATTATTACAGAGGTAGCAACAATGGAGATGCTTTTCCTTTTTATAACCCGGGAAGCAATTTTGAAAGACAGGCCAGGCCTGTCATTTGTTTGATTTGTTTTAGCCTTTTTGACTTTTGGCAGGCCAAAGAGCATAATACCTGCCGGTATCAGGGTCAGGGAAAACAGCATGGCGGCCAGTACTCCGAAGGCGGTAAAGATCCCGAAATATTTGATCGGATAAACCTGCGAGGTGAGCAAGGAGATGAATCCGACAGCCGTTGTGATGGAAGTCATTACTACGGGCTTCCACATATTCCTTATCATATCGATGTTTGCTTCTTTTTTGGAGGCATCCGGATTTTTTCGCAGAAATAGTTGCAGGTGGCTGTATAGGTGGATCCCATCGGCAACCCCTATGGCAATAAGCATGACAGGGATCATGGTAGATACGGCGTATATCGGGATATTGAACAGTGCCATCAAACCAAATGCCCACAAGACACTAAGAAATACCACCATCATTGTGAGCAGGGTGCTTTTTATGCTTCTGAGCATAAAGAACAGGACCAGGGTTATTACGAGTAGCACGATCGGTACCATCTTTTTCATGTCAGCAGGGCCCAGAAGAGCCATTGTGCCTTCCACGATCGGCCGGCCGGCTACATGTATTTTAATATCTTCCGATTGGTATGAGGCTGCCAGTTCAAGTATTTCCTCATAAAATTCCTGTGTGAAAACATCATCTTTAATTTCTGCTATTACAACAGTTACTGTTTGGTCAAATGATACTAAACGGCCGAAGATCATTTCGTTATTTTCGACATTGTGCTTTAGTTCATTTAATTTTTCCTCAGACCCAGGTACACGTTTGTAGAATACTTTTACGTCCATACCGTCTTCGGTGCCAATTATGTTGTCGGCAGTATATAAAGAGGTTACATCGGCCTTTTCGATCTCATCCATTTTCTGCAATCTCCTGGTAAGCTGTTTCAGGGTATCCAGCGTTGCAGAATTAAAAATGCCGCTTTGGTTTTCGATGGCAACAATGATCCCATCGTTTATTCCAAACCACTCTTCAGCCTGGTCGCTATAGACAAAAGCCGGATGGTCCTGTGGCATATACTTATCAAGATCAGTTTCCATCCTGGAATTATTCTTCATTACCATAAAGAACAAGGCGCTGATCATGATTGTGGCCGCCAGCGTTATCCATGGCACTTTGAGCAATTTTATGAGTATGTTATTCATATTTATCTTGTTAGTTAATATTCACTAATTTAATATTTCCAAAAATAGCTGTCTGTTCGTGTCATTATTTAAAAATGACCTATTTAAGACAGCTGGTTATTTATTTTCTCAGGACTTTACCTAATACGGCTATCAGCTTGTCGCCTTCTGTTTTTAAATTGAAATTGTGATTGTTCAGGTCCCATTTTTTCACAAGCAACCTTAATGAGCCCATTGCCATTAATGCAAGGTGTTTTTCATTAATATCTTCCCTTACATTCTTCTCTGATTGCCCTTTTGAAATAATTTTTTCAAGTGTTTGGGCATGCAGGTTTAATATTTCAACGATCTTATTTTTCAGTATTACTTCATTTTTAAAAATCTCCTCTGAAAATATAACGGATATCATCGAAGGGGTTTCTGAAAATATTTCAAGCATCTTCGAAAACATGAAGCTGATCTTTTCTATTG
>JBDLIJ010000266.1:0-3881 GCA_039714935.1 Bacteroidota bacterium
TGTGCTGACGTGAAGAGGGGGTTTTCGTTAAGGATGAATTCAAAGGTGCGTTCTGCCCTGTCAAGTTCCTGCAACATGACCTGCACACTGCCCATTTTATTCTGGAATTCCAGGTTGAAGCGGGCCAGGGAAACGGCTTTTGTATAGAAGTTATATGCCGCTTCTATGTCGCCCGACCATTCATATGCCTGTCCGATACGATAAGCTGTCCATGCGTCGTAATTACTGTATTCCAGGTTTACCAGTATCTTGTTTAGCAAATGATCAGGTCCGGTATCTTCTGCAAGTGCAACAAGCTCATCATAATCTTCCTTCAGGAAATAATAATTGACGATAGCATTGAAGTTATCCGGCTCTTCAAGCCAGGCCGCCTCCTGCAGGTAATAGTATGCCGAATCGAGGTACATCATACTAGAATGGTATGCCTCATGCTCGAGTAAGTAACCTTTCGCCTTCGACAATGGATCCGTACCGGGATTATTAACAGAGATCAGGCCATGGAATTTACGCTCCGATGCAAGCTGTTCAGGAGTGGGCGGTATAGCGATCCTGTGATCGTGTACCCTAACATGGGGGATATCGCGGCTACCCGACTCCGGCATATGGCATACAATGCAATCATTCTCTTTTTCATTCCGCTGAGCCTCAGTTGCCGTGCACCTGGTATTCTCCGTCTTGTGGCAGCTGATGCAATGGCTTATGAATTCAGTTTGTTCCACCTCCATGTGGCTGATATGAGGCGTATGGCAATAAAGGCAGTTCAGTTGGTCACCAGAAGCGATATAGCAGCGGCTTTCTTTCAGGCGTTCAACATGCGAGGCCATGATGAAGTCCTCTTTCCCTCCTTTCAGGCGGGGCATGAAGATATCCATCACCTCCGACAGGACCATGCCAGGCCTGTAGTCATAGAAACTCTTTCCGGGCTTCAAAACCATGGTTCCCTGCAGGTGGCACCGGACACAGATATCCATTTGTAGTTCGAGCGAAAGATCAGCGGGATTCACAATACTGTAATCTATGAATTGTGAAGTATCCACGATCTGGCCCTCCCTCTTCAGTTTCACATGAACCTCGCCCGGCCCGTGGCAGCGCTCACAATTGATCCCATCAGGGATGTGCGTATATTTATTTTCAGACCCAAGTACCATTTCAGGGAAAGAATTATGGCACGACATACATTCCAGGCCTATCTTCCTGCTGAACCGTGAATTATACCCGCCTTCAAATCCCGGGGGAAAGTCGAATTTTCCATCCTGGGTATAATAGGTAAAGGGCACCTGGTGGGCATAGCCGTTGATCACATAGATATGGGAATTGGTATGCTGACCGGAACCAACCACATAGTCGACCCTTTGTATACGGCTATGAATGGTATCGCTAGCCAGGAGGCGGAATTCATGCAGTTTTAAAACACCATCATCACGGTAAGGTTTGTAATACAGGTCCTTGTAGTGATCATGCAGCAGGGAATCGGGACCGATAACAGCTGCGCTTTTGCTTTGTGTGGCCGTATCGAACGACAGGCCCATACCCGTTCGCATGTATGTAACATAGTTCTGGTAGTGGCATTCCCGGCAGGGCTCAATACCGGTATACTTCACCGTATCATGGTGGTTGAGATAAACCGCTTCGGGTTCAGCAACATCTATTACTTCAGGTCCGGTGCAGGTATACACCATGAGGAGAAGCAATGGCAAAATGAAAACAGCTGCCGGAAGATATCTTTTACCGTTGATGCGCATTATTTTGCATAAAAGTAAGGAAAGTGGGGAGATAAAAAAAGGTTCAGGGTTCAGGGGGCGGGGGACGGGGAAGATCATTGTCCATTCGACATTGTCCCTTGTCCATGTTCCATTTTCATTTATAGATAGGGCTGGTAGATAAAAATTGTCCTGAGGAGTGAGCGTAGCGAGCGACGAAGGACCTGCCAGCTGGCGGATCTCCTTATCCGTGCTAGGGCTGTTTACTTTCAGAGGTGCAAATGCAGACAGGTTCTTCCTCACTGCGCTCGTCAGAATGACAGTTTTTATCTACAAACCTTGGAGTTTGTCGTTGAGGAATATTAAATCGGGGTTTTTAGATTTAATTAGTGTAAGCTTTTTCTCTCTACGCCATCCTTTGAGTTGTTTTTCCCGTTTTATTGCATCTCCTACGTACTCAAACATTTCATAATAAATCAGGTACTGACAGTTATACTTTTTTGAAAAGCCTCTATAACTACCATTATAGTGCTTACGAACCCTATCACTCAACGAACTGGTCATACCTATATAGAGAACTGTTTTATTTTTATTTGTCATGATATAGATAGAATGGACTTTGCTATGATACATATTAATAGGTTTAGGTTTGGTCTATCTCTACCTATTAATACCCAAAAATCAAAAATGTCGCGCTTTTGCTTTGCAATTTTAGTCCACAGCCATCAAATAAAAACTGTCATTCTGAGGAGAGAGCGAAGCAAACGACGAAGAACCTGCCAGAATGAGCACCACAACTCAAGAATTGTCAGGATTGTTGTGAATATAGGATGAGGGAGCAGTGTATTGATATTATGATTAAAAGTGTTCTATACATATTGCTTTTAATGATAATTAGCCTTGTTCCCATTAAAGGTATAGAAAAATATGATTATCTTGGTCAATACGATCGCAGAATGAAAAAGCTATTCATATTAATACTGATTTCATTATTTGTCCTAAACGTGGCGGGTGATAATTATCTGACCAGAGGCCATCAACCAGGAGAGCTTTACGTTGCTTCCATCTGGTTTCAATATGTAGATACCACCACTGAGGCAATATTTTTCACTGATGATTATGGAAAATCACTTGTAATGAGGTATTACCATGCTCAAAATTCAGGTAATATGGTCATTGGAAAAATTGTTACAGATCTAGAATCTGGAATTATTTACAATAATCCTCTTACAACACTGTGGCGAAGTGTAGACATGGCCTATTCCTGGGAGCAGTGTCAGGCACCTGCACCATATGGTATTTTTACAGCAGGCAATATGCCAGGACAAGTATATGAAGTGTTTACTAACGAGCCAGCATGGAGAGTTGAATTGCATCGTAGCAATGATTATGGTAATTCGTTTATATGCGTCAACGATTCTATTTCAGGAAGACCGGAGGTATGCACAGATAGTAACGGTATCTATTTGTATTATTTTGACCAAAGCAATTCAGAGTTAACTATTAAATATAGTAATGACAATGGAGTGACATTTCCCAATTTAATAGTGTTAGACTCAACTTATGCTGGTAAATATTCTGGATATGACTTTCCCTTAATCAGTAGGGGGACTAAAGCTGGTGAGATATTTTTAGTTTCCCTATTTGACGGATATGTATTTAAAGTTTTCCATAGCATTAATTATGGGGTTTCTTTCAACCTTAGATACACATCTACTCCATGGAATATTACTGATGAGTTTTATTCCTTTTCGGCAGGAAATGAATCAGGTTCTTTTTTCTATTCGAAAATGATTCCCCTATACAATCAGGGTCCCAATACACTTCTTTGTATCTACCATAGCAGTGATACAGCCCATACATTTACTGAATATTGCCATATCCTGGATACCGGATTCCCGGTTTCTGTTCATAATGATGCTTTTGTTGAGGACAAGTTGAATGAAATATTCATTTATCCAAATCCAGTTGGTTCAACAGCAACTATAAAAATTGATGCGCCCCACCCAGGCAATCATACTTTTGAGATATTTAGTATTTCAGGTAATGCCGTTATTCGAGAAGAAAAATACTTAGCAGTTGGAGAGAAGGAATTAAAACTGCATACAGATGATCTCCTTCCAGGTGTGTATATCTGCTCAATAAAGTCGAATGGAAAGGTTATTGGGGTGCAGAAATTTA
>JBDLIJ010000267.1:0-3823 GCA_039714935.1 Bacteroidota bacterium
TTTTTTACCCAAAGGGCATAGAAAAGTCAGATTTTTCGATCATTTGAGGCGAATAGTGAGCCTATTTAACGAAAATGATCGGGAAATCTGGCAAAAATGTCTTTTCCGCAGTAGATTTATCCTAAGTCCGACAGTCTCCTAGCGCCAGGTTGCGAGTTAAACTCAGGCATTGCAGTTCGTGCATTCTCTCCTGTGCATAATGATTAGTGTGTTCCTTCTTGTATTGTTCTTTATCACTTTTTACCACCCGATATTCAATGATGATGACGTGTTCATTCCTGGAGTTATCGAAGTATTGTTAAGTTTCCTGGCAATCATCCACTCAACGTGCCATTAGCCTTAAGTTTTTCAAATACTTATGGGTCACTTATTATAATCGATGGGATCCATGCCTCTTGCTAAAATCACTTCTTCTTTTTTCGCCTGTTTATAGCTCCTATCCATATCAATAGGTGGCAGATCCAATTTTTTATTTTTTCTCCTGTCTTCAAAAAAATGAATAATGCGGTACTTAATGAAGGTGAATATAATTATCAAACCCCCAATAACTTGAAAAAATATGGTTATTAATAACCCCGATGATATACCGACTAATAACAGGTTTAGACGAGTGATATAGGTAGCGATGATCGATGGCATCGGATCAAAATAAGTATTTGATGAAGTTAGTATAAACTCAGCAACAAAGGAGATTATTGCCGACTCGCTGGTAATTTCTGGAGAAATAAAATATATAAACAAAAATACCAATATGCCGGTTAAAACTGGACCGGTAAACAAATGAAACATTGTTGACCTGATGCCTGATAACATTTTATAAATTGTTATCAAGGCAGCCAGACCGATCAAAATACCAATTCCCAGATAGATCATAGTTTCCCCTTCAAGCATTATTACTCAAGTAGTCGTTATTACAATAAGTAGGTACTTAGGGCAGCCTCAAAAATTACTTCACATTTCCATCCCTTGGGTTCGTAAACGCTACATCCCTGTAGCACTACTCTGAGTTCCCACTCAATCATTCTGTCTGCGTTGTTCGTCGGTTAAATAGCTCACTATTCGCCCTCCTCACGCCTTGCCAGAATGCCGATTGAAAACTCATAAATGTAAATTAATTTTTACGGCTGCCCTTAATAAGATACCCTCGGTTCAGAAGTTGTTATCTAACTATTGTCCACTAAAAAATCTGCTTAAGCGAACTTATCATAGTCCTCTATGATCATGCTGAGTTTCCGAAAGTCTACAATTAATATCCTATAGAATTTCTAACACTTCCTTCTGGCGAACATTGGCTTTTCAGCTTCTAAAATGTCATATACAGCACCTAAAACGACATGTTCATGATTTGGATTCAACCTTTTACTTGACATATTTGACCCATATGAAAAATAAAGCACTGTAACCAACCTATTCCAATGGTTGGACTATATGGAATGCCTCCGTCACATCAGTTGCGCCTGACAGCGTATATGATGTGTCATGTAGCGTTCCTTTCGGGTATTCCCAGATTTCAAAATCGATATCAATTCTCTTGCCGCATTTTATACAATCCGTTTCATATTCATATACGTAATGTTTTTCTTCTCCCTTATCACGCTTTGCTACAGCAGCAACTTGAAAGTTAAAATCATCACCTTCCGGGGTATGATGCGTACCACACTGATCACATTTGAAAGAAACTAAACCTGTTACAGCCATAATACTAACCTCTATAATTGTTGTTAAAATAAATTGTAGCTATCCAGTTGATCATACTACAAATCCCTGACAGAATTCTTTCAGCCATGCCTTAGGATCGAGGAATTAAATATTGGAACATTGTTTATTTCCTCGACCCTTACAATCATCATTGACAGTTCCAGAACAGTATTTGAGTGCTGTGGTATCGGTTTTTATAACTATAACCCATAAATTAACAGGTATGAACTATCGCTCTGGAAAATAGCAGGCATTGTTGTATTCTAAAAATTTATAGATATAAATACCCGGGACAACGATCAGAAATAGTGGGGCTTTGCGATATGTTTTTCTAACAATCCGAATCCGGGTAAATAATTCATTCGCTATATTTTGAAGATGGTAATACTATAAATCCCCCGCAGCATAAGAAGCCAACTTCAGAAATGAGAGATCCCATCAAGCCCTGGAAAAAACTTATCGAACTGGCCATTCTTTTATCATTTATCGGTCTATTTCTATCACTTTATATGCATGGATACCTGGATAAAATTATTGGGAATGATTTAACTGTCTGGTTTTTTGCAATTATCGCACTCATTGTTGTGCTGGTAGAGACTTTAGCTTTCTTCTCATACGATGTGGATGTTCACTTCTGGTCATGGCTTACGACCGGCTTCGGTATGCTTGGAACCGTACTTGGTTTCTCTCTGGCTCTTGCCGGTATCGAAGTGCAGTCCCTGCAGGATCCTTCAGTACTTTCATCAGAAATTGGTACCTTTTTAAAGACTGTTTCTTTTGCCATAGACACTACCCTGATCGGATTGGCAGCTGCCATGATACTGGAGTCAACAGATAAGATTCGTGAGATTCTTTACCGTCAGCCACAGCCTGTCAATGAGGTACAAAACGAAGGTGAGGAAGATTAAGCATGCCTCATCGACAACGACAGGACAGCATGTCTCTGGTATTTCGAGACTTGTTGATGCTACTAGCCCTTTTGATGTTAACACTTACCGTGCTACTCATCCCCCTCATCAAGGTAACCAAGGCGACCTCGAAAAGCGAAAAACCCGCGGGTGACCTGATCGCCGAGATAGTCTGGGATTCCGAAAGTGTTGCCGATATCGACCTGTGGACACAGGCCCCAAAAGGAGAAACCGTTGGTTATACCAAACCCTACGGCAAGATATTCAACCTGGTCCGCGATGATCTGGGTCGTGATATTGATTATTCCGGTCTCAATTATGAGTTCTCTTTTTCCCGTGGAATTCCTGATGGTATTTATCGTTTTTCGGTTGTTTATTACACCGATAATGGCCAGGGAGAAAGGCCGGAGCAGGTGCGTATATCCATTCGATATCGTCAGGATCGCTTGATGATCACCATCTATGAAACAGTTATGACCCTGGATTATCCTGGACAGGAAAAAGGTATCGTCAGCTTCAAAATGAAAGATAGCAAGCTGGTTGCGGACAGTATGTCATTTGAGCCTTTCGAAATATTTCACAGCACTTTACAATATTCAAAACCAGTCAAATAACATGTTACCCGATCCGCTGACCCTGAAATACCTGTTGCTGTTTATACTGGCCATCTGGGGTTCGCTAATTATTGTGGCTTTGAAACACAGGATGCTTGCGCTGATCCTGGGTACTGTAATATTCCTGACCATTGGCTATGTTGCACTTGGTTCCGGTTTTTCCATCCGCATTCCCTATATATATGAAAAGATGGAAATCATCGTTTATACAACATATGAAGACAGGGTTTATGCCCTGGCCAGACCGCCTGGAAGTTCAGTTCAACCTATGCATATCATATTTAGTATAGACCGTGGTTCCCGGGATGGTGCATTAATGCGAAAAAGCTTTTTTGATGCGGTTCGTGCTCGTGAGGGAAAGCCACACAAGACTAAGATTATTATCAATATGCGGCGATATACTGCCGAGCAGGGTGTTTTAAAATATGAAGCTACTCCACCTTTACCTCCCAAACCCTGACAGACTCCTGGGGAGGATAAGGGATAAAGGGGTTGGATAGACATTATGGAAGAATAGAATTAAATTTTCCCATGGGTTCCGCCATTTGATGGACGCTATATCGAATACGCGATACATTGATTGACATATTATTGAGATGAAAG
>JBDLIJ010000268.1:0-3808 GCA_039714935.1 Bacteroidota bacterium
ACAACAGGTGGTCCATCTGACTGACATTTGCAACATACGGGCCTTTATGATAAACCATAAACCAATATTCGATGCCAACTTGCTTTTATTTGAAAAAACCTTATAATGTTTGCATATAGAAACAAAAGTTGTATATTTGTTTTTATATAGAAACGTTATGAAAGCAAAAAGATCAAAATTGTTACCTAAAGATAAAAGGATTCTTGAATCAGTAGGAGAGAACATTAAACTGGCCAGGTTAAGGCGAAAAATAACGGCTGAACAAGTGTCAAAAAGAGCCAACATAGGCAGGTCTACTTTGTGGCACGTAGAAAAGGGAAGCGAACATATTAGTATTGGAATCTTTCTTCAGGTTTTATCAGTTTTAGGATTAGCAAACGATTTAAAAAATATTGCGCAAGACGATTTACTTGGAAGAAAACTGCAAGACGCGAATCTTACAACAAAAAAAAGGGCTTCAAAAAGTAAATAGAAATGAGAGAAATATTTGTATATGCTGATTGGATGGGCTTGCCTGAGATCATGAAAGTTGGAATGTTACGATCTGATAATTCTAAAGGGGAAGAAGTGTTTTCGTTTGAATATGCTGAATCCTGGCTCCAAAGTGGATATGCACAGGAAATTGATCCGGATCTGAAATTGTATACTGGCCCTCAGTACATACAAGATGACAAGTCTAACTTCGGTCTATTTCTTGACTCATCACCAGATAGATGGGGAAGGATGTTAATGGAAAGAAGAGAAGCCATTATTTCACGTAAAACAAAACAACCCAGGAAAAGACTGACAGAGTCCGACTTCTTATTAGGTGTTAATGATCAAACAAGAATGGGAGGATTAAGATTTAAATTAAATGAAAAAGGGGACTTTTTATCAGGTCAGACGGGAACAAAAATACCGCCATTCACGAGCATAAGAGCGTTAGAACAAGCAAGTCTAAGGTTGGAAGATGACGATTTTTTCAATGATGAGGAAGCACAGAAATGGATAAGGATGTTATTGGCACCAGGTTCTTCTTTAGGTGGCGCAAGGCCAAAGGCCAGCGTTATTGATCCGGAAGGACATTTATGGATTGCCAAATTTCCAAGTAAAAATGACCATACAAATAGCGGAGCCTGGGAATCATTAGTAAACAAAATAGCTCATGAAATTGGGATAAATGTCGCAATCGGGGAAGCTAAATTATACTCGCAGAAGCAACATACATATTTAACAAAAAGATTTGACAGAACAAATAATGGTGAACGGATTCATTTTGCATCTGCCTTGTCTTTATTGGGATATAAAGATGGATATAACCATAAAGATGGTGGTAGTTATCTTGAAATAGTGGAGCTAATAGAACAATATGGGAGCGCCCCAAATGAAGATATAAGAGAATTGTGGAGAAGAATTGTCTTTTCAGTTGCAATATCAAATACGGATGATCATCTTAGAAATCATGGCTTCTTACTTACTAAAAATGGATGGAAGCTTTCTCCGGCATATGATATTAATCCTATAGAAAAAGGGGTAGGATTAAGTTTAAATATCTCAGAAGATGATAATAGTCTTGATTTTGATCTATGCATGAGTGTGATTGATTATTTCAGATGGGAAGAAAGAGATGCTATAAATTTTATTGAACGAACAAAGAAATTTGTTAGCCAATGGAGACAAAGAGCAAATCTATTAAATATTGCCCATTCGGAGCAAGTATTCATGGAAACTGCTTTTGAAAAATGATTGCATTATGGACTAAAGTCCATTTATTGAGATCTATTGAGTAACCCGGGCTTAAGCCCGGGGTAAGTAGGTGCAAAGTAATTTAGGGCTTTAGCCCCTTATTGCGCAGAACGGCTCAACTGACCACCTTGGGTCGCTTCAGTTTCAGCCGACAACAGGTGGTCCATCTGACCGACATTTGCAATCTGACAGCTGTATGTGCATTTACCTTTGCCCGACCAATTCAATCAACATTGTCCGCCGAAGCTTCAGCGAAGGTGGATTCAACCATTTAACCATTTAACCATTTAGCCATTTAACCATTTAGCCATTTAGCCATTTAACCATTTAACCATTTAGCCATTTAGCCATTTAACCATTTAACCATTTAGCCATTTAGCCATTTAGCCATAAAACCAATGAAGAAGTACAGAAGTACCAACCAACTTAAAACTTAAAATTTAACACCTACCTAATAATGCATCTGGCATCATTCAGAAAATCCCTGGCGTGTTTGCTTTTCACCTTTTGTTCAAATACTTCATCGCCAATATTCATCCTTACATAGGTAATTTCAGACCTGGCAAAAGCTTCTAATTGCTGTATAGAAACTTCATAGATGCTTGTATATTGGGTGTTAAGTATCTTTCTGTTCATTATTTTAGTCGCCTTGGGACGAGGGCCGGCTTCTTCCAGCGAATAGCATTTTATGATGGTCCCGTCTGCCGTTTTGAACATCAGGGAATCACCAATATTCATATGGGTGACTAACTGACCGCTTAGCTGTATATCATTAAGGATGTTAAACTTGTCATTTTCCCTGTTGATCCCAATATGCCAGTATTCATTGGTGGATAATGAGGGAGAGAAAATGGTAGTTATAGTCCCTCTGGATATTTCTCCGGTAAAAGGATCTTCGTTCTCATACTTAAATTTGCATTTTTTTTGAGCATGGGTCTGGCTGAAAAATAAGCCGGCTATTGCAAAAACAAATAATAGTTTTAGATACACTCTCATGGTGGAAAAATTTGATTAATATGCCTTTACCTTTTCCTGTAATTATTATCAACCACAAGATATTTAATTAATTCGGCGCCACGATTCGGGAATGAAAAACATTTTAACAGCCCGATGTTAGTAATTGAGACTGGTTATTTTGGGAGCACCCGGGTAATGGTGACTTTGTGACTGTGTAACTGTGTGACTTCGAGCCATCCCCCCGGACAAGCTTTTAAACTTTTATATATCTAAATTGTTATATCAGTAGCAATAGAAAACTTATTACTTTTGTCGCTTAGTAAATCTCAAGCTTGATTAACAACACATACAGATAAACCATGAAAAACAATCTCCTTACTTTATTAGGCATAATGATGATGTTTAGTGCACTGAACATCAACGCACAGGAAGATACTCAATCACCGGCCATGATCGCCACCGCGATCGCTCATCAGGTGATAGGACCGGTAAAGGATTTTCCGGTTCTCAGCCCCGAAGAGCTGGCAGCGATGGATGAAAAAGAAGCTAAAATGGTCAGGAACAAAGACCTTCAGTACAGAAACTATCCATATTGGGAGGAAACCAGACTTAGCAGGCCTGACGCAGGGCTGCAAACAGAAATGGGAAGCGCCGAAAGCCTGATGGGCATCATACAGAACTGGGAAGCTCAGTATTCGTATTCTATCCCACCGGATTGTAATGGTACCGCCGGACCCGACCATTATATGCAAACCATTAATGTAAAATATACGATATATGATAAAACGGGCACCCTTGTCGCCGGCCCTACCAACCTGAACACATTCTTTAGCGGATTACCCGGCGGGACCACAAATGAGGGTGATCCTGTCATCCTCTTCGATGAGCAGGCCCAGCGATGGATGATGGCTGAATTTTCAGGCATATCCGGCCCTGATTATATGCTTATTGCCGTCTCCCAGACAGATGACCCTACAGGGCTGTGGGATGCCTGGTCATTTGTGATGAATGGTTTCCCGGATTATATGAAACTTGGCGTATGGCGTGATGGCTATTATATGGGTACCAATACATATAGTGGTAATGATAGATACGTTTTTGAGCGCGAGGTGATGATTGCCGGTGA
>JBDLIJ010000269.1:0-3807 GCA_039714935.1 Bacteroidota bacterium
TTTCTGCTTGCTGAAGCCTGAAAAATACTGTCAAGGTCGTAGCACAGATAGGCTCCCACTTGCCATGGAGCGGTGCTGATCCACAGCCGAAGCTTATCAGGTTCAAAAATGATGGAATGATGGGCAATCAGCTGATTAATTGCTTTTTCATTTCCATTCCCAATATTTTCACCCTTACTGCCTTTCCTGTCGCGGAGTATGGCAGCAGCATCGAGGTGGTCCATGCTTTCGTTTTCCCCAAGTAGTTCATGCACTCTTTCATGCCTGTAAAGGGAGGTTTCATTCTGTATATTTTCAATATTTAAAGGATCATTCATAAAATGATCAGACTGAAAGTGATTGCTAAGGATGATAAAATTGGTGTCGGGATCAAATAATACCGTGCTGTCTGTTGATTTTTCAATGACTACAGTTTTATGATCATTGGGGGATCCGATCAGGAAGCTTTCCGACACAAAGGATTTTCTGGCTGAGGCAATGGCCATAGCCTCTTCAATGTTGGAGGCATATTGCAATATCTCCCTGGCAATGATTGATACGGGCGTTCTGGCTCCAAAAGGGATTTCCGACTTGGCTGAATTCAGCGTTACAGTAAGCCCCTTTTCATTCATGCCTGAAACCACCCCGATCATGCCTGCCCAGGTAATGCTGGCGAAGCTATACCCATTATCGGGATTTACAAAAGCGAGGATCTTTTGCCTGGCAAAATCATCACCTACGTAAAAGTCGAAATTCCGTCCGATCAGTAAGGAGCTGTCATCTGTACGTTCATCCCATACTCCAAAGGCAGTGCATTCAACCAGGTTCATGTTTTGCAGGGCATGGCCGATGTCGTGAGCTGCATGGTAATTTAATATCCTGTGATATTTGGGTCCGACAAAGCTAAAATCCTCAGAAGCATAGGACGAAACGCCATAGATCTCCAGCAGATATTCCTGCCTGATATATTCATCCAGATCTTTATTAAACCATGCGATAAAATATCTTAAGAACTTCAAATATGATTCCGACGGGATCATCACCTTAATTTGATTTACAAAAGCATCTTCCTGTTTCTGAACAAAGTCTTCCAGTAAGAGGCCATGCAAAACGCCAAGCTCAAGAGCATCCCCTTCTATATAAAGTTCTCCAAGTCCATACTCATTAATATTTATCCAGCTTTCATTACAAGATTGAAATCCTGCTTCAAGCGTGTGCTTTTCGTAGCCCAGAGATCCCGGATTCACATCTGTGGGAGTGCTGATGCGCACAACAATATTAAAGTATATGATAAAGGCTATGATCGCCAGAACAAAGGCTCCCAATATGTAAAGCCATATTTTTTTCTTTCTAGCCATTGGAGATTTTATTTGTAAGGTGCTCAATACCAACAAGCTCAGAGCAGGTGATCACCGCACTTGCTGTCACTCCTAAAATGCCATGCAGGTTCATGTTTTGTCCGGTAAACAGCAAATTACTGATCTTGGTTCTGGGTAAAATTATTGAGCGCAGGGGCTCGCGGCAATTCTTCATGATCCCGTAAGCCGATCCTTCTTCAGTGCCGGTATAATCCAGAAAAGTTAAAGGTGTGGAGGTATAATATTTTACGATCTTATCGTTTATTCCCGGGAGTCGTTTTTCAAGTGTGTCAAGCATGATTTCTGCCTTACGTTGCTTAAATTCTTCATATGCTTCACCCCTTCTGTTTACTTTGCTTCCCGCCCATTGGCTCACCTCATCGTACCTCATGTCGGCCAGCATTACAATCGAATCAGCATACACATCTGACTTACTGGTAGCAGGGGTGTAAAAATAATAGTTGTCAGGCCAGTCATGTTTCCCTGTATGGGTTTGCAGGATACCGTCTTTATTGTAGTGGAAATAATTTTTATTCAAATACGGGAATGAGTCTTTTTTTAGAATGGCATATAAAGAAAACACCCCCCAGGAATTTTCAAGGCTCATGATCCGCTTTCGGTAGATTTTTTTGATTTTACCTTCACCGATCATTTTCAAGGTAGTAACTGGATGGATATTTGAAATGAAATTTTCTGCAAATATCTTGTCGCCATTTTCTAAAACAACTGCCTCGGCGAGCTCATTGTTGAAAGAAAACTCTTTAACCTTGTGTGAAGTGAGAACGGTCCCGCCATATCGTTGTATTCCTTCGGCCAGCCGGTCAGCTATCTGCTGACTCCCGTCAACAGGGCGCCAGCTACTGTTGATAAGCGAATCACGTATGCAGGCATGAATATACAGGGGTGTGTTGTCGGGATATCCTGCATACAGAGAAAAAGTACCGGCCAACAAATTTTTCAAACGGTCATTATTAGTGATGCCATGCAGAAATTCAGTGGCACAATCTTCGAGCAGTTCAAGTTTGATATTATATGAACTCGTTCTGGTAACGTCATACAAAGGGAAATCCCTGACCACGGATTTTATTTTTTGCGTATATGCTTCCAGTCCTTGTTTTTCCTCAGGGAAGTATTCAAGCAACTTGGGAATAAAGTTGTCATATCCCTGGGCAAGCTGATATTCAGTTTCATCACCATCGAAGGTCATGGTGTCGTAACCTTCAATATCGAGTTGCTTCAGATTGAGCTTATCAGTCAGCTCAAAATACTTAAAATATTTATGTAGATACTGCCCTTCTTCCATGCTTCCGATATAGTGCATCCCGGTATCGAAAATACATCCGTCGCGGGTAAAGGTCTGAAGGTTGCCACCAAGTTTAGTATGTTGTTCCAGCACACAAACATTCATTCCTTCCTTACTCAGGATGAACCCGCTTATGAGGCCTCCCAGCCCGCCACCGATCACCACTACATCGTATTTCATCTTTATTTCTTTTTAAGTATGTAAATGAGGTTTGATGTCATTTTTGTTTCATCAACAGTATTTACTGACAAATTATTTTGCGAAAATATCTGTAAATAGTTCTCTTTTGAAATAAAGAAGAGATTTTTTTCATTATTCCATGTTTTGTTAAATCCGATACCTGTAGACAGGAGCTCAGATATCCTTGTGCCAAGGTGTTTCTTTTTCATGCTGATGTCGGCATCCCTGATGATGATCACCCCTCCTTTTTTTAAATTCCCTGCACAACGGCTGATCAGTTTTTTCTGCTCTGCTTCGGGGAGATAGTGCAATACATCGATCAGCATAAAGGCATCACTTGCATTAAATTCTGTTTTGGTAATGTCAGCGTAAGTGAAATCAATATGTTCATTTTTCAGTGCGCAGTGGTGAGCCGTTTCTATCTTTTCAAGGTCATAATCATAAGCATGTATCACCCGCTTCGGCGACATCATCTGCAACATGTATGACATAAATCCGTAGCCACACCCGATGTCAGTGATCACTCCTTCTTTTGGAAGGTGTTCGTCAAATATCCGGTAATGATCATCCATCCTGATTTTAATTTTCATGTACCATTCCAGCACAGGACCGCGATAGAGGTAATTTCTCACAAGCATCTTTCTGAAATGGGCAGGGGTCTCAAATCTTTGCCTGATCTCTTCATATTCATCTTTCATATAATGCCTGACAGCTTTTGCTGTTTTCAGTGCTGTTTCCTTAATGCGTGGATCATCCTGCCTTATACGGGGTAAAATAGTAATCGTAAGAGGGGAGGTTTTAAGAAATGGTTCATATTTTGGCATCGCATTGCCCGACCCATATGAGATAAGGGGAAGAATATCCAAGCCCAATTCTTTAGCCAGGTAGAAAGCTCCCTGATGAAAGCGCCCGATCTGCATATCAGGAGAGCGCGTGCCTTCCGGGAAATATAATATGCTGTATCCATCCTTAACAAGCGCTTTCATT
>JBDLIJ010000270.1:0-3785 GCA_039714935.1 Bacteroidota bacterium
TGTTCCGGTTGGCATCAAGCCTTGTCCGGTGCAGATGATTGATCACGATATGGGGATGATAGCCAGTTAATTCTCCGATCTTTTTAGAGATTTCACAGGCTATTTCAATGGTATAGATATCCTGATTCTTAGCAAATTTCCCCACCCTTTCCGGAATGGAGTCCGGTTTTTCATATCCACCATGAGGAACAGAAATGATCAAAGGCATATTTCCGTATACATACTCCACATAAGGGCCCAGCATGTAAGACTTTCCCGGTTTCAGGGTCTGGGCGACTGCCTGGTTGAAACAGATCCCCGACGTAATGAGGATCGCCAATCCTGTCAATAATTTCCTTCTCATGCCATTTAATATTAAAGTCAATTTCCAGCAAAAAGCAAGCCATATTAAGTCAGATTGGTCTATCCCGCTTGCTGCTGTGATTAACAACGTTCTTCGGGCATAAATTGTGCGCTATCTGTCAGTAAATTGAGTTATAATAGCGCACAAGGGTGGGCAAGGTAAAAAAAAAATTAAAGCATCGTCCTCATCCTCATCCCAATAGGCTATATGGCACATGATTTGAGTACATTTGTGATCATTATAGCTTATAAAGAAATATGAGTATTGAACTGATTATCCTGTTGAGCATGTTGGCTACCTTTGCCATCACTGTATTTGTGGTCAAAATGCCGGCCGGAGTCTCCCTGATGCTGGCTGCTGTGGTCGGCGCCCTTGTCGGAGGTCAGGGGTTTCCGCTCAGGCACCTGGTGGAAGGCGGATTTGGATTTATGGAAGCGATCCTGATCATCTCAAGCGCCATGATCTTTATGAAGGTGATGGAATATACAGGCGCCCTGGCAGGCATCAGCAAAGGATTGCTAAAGATTTTCTATAAAAAACCCACCCTGCTGATCATTGTACTGGTCATCTTTACCATGTTCCCTGGTATGTTAACCGGCCTCTCATCCACCTGTATCCTGACAACCGGAGCGCTTGCCGCCCCGATCCTTCTGGCCATGGGCATGCCCCGTCTTGCAGTGGGATCCCTGATAGCCATGTCGGCCGTGTTTGGTGAAGTGGCCCCCCCAATCAGCATTCCGGTGATGATCATCGGAGGAGGATGCGACATGCCTTATATAGGTTTTGGAAAGCCCCTGCTGATCACTGCACTCCCGGCAGCTCTTATAGTAGCCCTGTATTTCAGGTTCAGGTTCCTGCATAATTATGACCCTGAGAACATCAGGCAATACCTGGATCAGCTGAAGGAAAAAAAATATGGGATCCATCTGTATATCCCCCTGGTTTTTGTGGTGCTGTATATGATCGGAGAGATCAGTTTTCATGAGTTTCTGCCACACCTTGGTGTACCCCTGATCTTTATAATCGGGGCGCTCATGGGCTTGCTGACTAAAAAGGGCGTTCATTTTATCAGGGCTTCAAGAGAAGCCATCAGAAGTGCTCTTCCGGTCATGGCCATCCTGGTTGGAGTGGGTATGTTTCTGCAGATCCTTGCTTTGACAGGGGTCAGGGGCTACCTGGCAGTGGTGGCTCTGGACCTGCCGGTTGCTTTCCGTTACCTGGCAGCCGGGATTATGCCCTTCCTGGGTTCGGCTTACGGCTCTGCCTCCATCATCGGAGTTCCGCTGGTGTATGTCTTTATTGGAAAAAGTACCCTGGTGGTAACTTCAGCACTTGTGCTGATGGCTGCCCTGGGAGACCTGATGCCACCCCCGGCTCTTCTCTGTGCCTATGCAGGGCAGATTGTTAAAGAGAAAAATCATTTTAGAATCCTGCGTGTTTCTTTGATCCCCATTGTATTTTCAATGCTCATTGGCATCCTGATCATGTCGAATTTATATGGTATATATCTTCGCAGATCAGAAGGATTGGATTGTAAAGCATACCGGGGTTGCCCGGTAGGGCGGTAGCGTGAGTGAAACATGAAACATACGAATATCACATCTATGCGCTTGCTCATGAAAAACCGTATGAATTGAAAGATTGGCGTAAGCTTCTGTGATCGTCCGGCCGGGGGCTGCAGCGCGATTCAGCTGCAGAGGACGCCGCATGAGAGGCACTCCCACCATGACCGGTAACTTTCCAGTGAACCTATGGTGTTATTTGTTCAGCTCAGTTTATCAAGCGGACTCTCCACGCCTTGACCACCCCGGCCAACAACATGGGTATATATCATCGTTGTCGAAACATCAGCATGCCCAAGCAGTTCTTGCACGGTGCGAATATCTGACCCGGACTCGAGTAGATGGGTGGCAAATGAATGCCTCAAGGTATGGCTGCTAACCCGCTTGGCGATCCCCGCCTCTTTTGCGGCCAGCTTAATCGCTTTTTGCAAACCGCTTTCATGAACATGATGACGTTTGGCGGCCCCGGAGCGAGGATCAGCTGAAATACGACTGGCTGGAAAAGCATATTGCCATGGCCATTCTTTTACACTTTTCCCTAGTTTACGTGCCAAAGCAGGTGGCAATAACACCTCGCCGAAGCCTGCCGCTATATCTCCATTATGGAGCAACTCTACTTCCGCTAGATGCTTTTTCAATGCATCGATCAATTTGGAGGGCAAAGGAACCACTCGCTCCTTGTTTCCCTTGGCTTGCCTAACAGTAATCTGTCGATAGGCAAAGTCAATGTCCTTGACCCTGAGTCTTACACATTCCATTAGTCGCATACCCGTGCCATACATCAAGGCAGCCATAAGCCGGTGCCTTGGGTGAATCGCCAGCAGCAATGCCTTTACCTCGCTCTGAGAAAGTACAGTCGGAAGCTTACGCTTCGCACAGGCATGGACAAAGCCGCCAATATCCTGGGTATCCTGCCCCAGCACTTCACGGTGGAGAAAAATCAGCGCATTTAAAGCGCTTCGCTGAGTTGAGGCAGCGACCTTGCGTGCAACGGCAAGATACTCCAAAAAAGACTTTATATTTTTGCTGTCAATTACCTCTATCTGAGGCCAGCGTAGATAGGCAAAATAACGACAAATCCACTGTTCATACGACCGCTCAGTGGTCACTGCCATATTGCGTACACGAATGGTGGTTATAAAGGCATCATGCGTGGCGGCATAATCCTGCCGAAAACGACGAATGAGCGGATTATCGGTAGGTGCTACAACAGCATTTCCCGCGCCATCACGCATAATAGAGGCATGACCACCAGAGAGCTCACGGGAAAAAACGCGCCATCGATACCAGTCATAACCAGCAGCCCATTCTGGCGCCACCTGCTCACAAAACAGAAGCCGCAACGCTTCCACAATTTGACGGAAACGCCATTCCTCAATATCCGGCATTCTGCCTTTTGCATTAAGATAATTATCTATGTGCTGAGGCTGATGTTGCCCAAGGCGAAGACCAATATGGGCGGCTATGTACATCTCCGCATGCCTGCGGTACCATTTATGTGATTTTTCAGGAACGTCAGATTTTTTCAGGATAGATAAGTAGTTATGCCAAAACTTCTCAATAGCAAACTGACGCTGATCAACATTCCCTTGCGACATTTTCAGCCCTCCATGGCTCAAGCAATGATCGGACAAATTAGATCAGATTTGAACACTAGTGTCCAGGCATATACCGAACCTGTTAATGTCAGTGAACGTAGAATCCGTAGATTTGGCTGTTAGCTGCAAAAAGAACGAAGCATGAGACAAGATCTATCGCATTTGAATGAAAAGGAGCTATTGAGGCTTCATGCTGCAATCATTGATGAATTGAAGAGCCGAAAGGTAGTAAGAACAAAGAACAATCCTGTTGGTGATTATACAGAGTGGTTGGTTTCAAAA
>JBDLIJ010000271.1:0-3780 GCA_039714935.1 Bacteroidota bacterium
GATCTCAGGATGGGAAGCTTCGGTTACCGGGGAGCAGATATCACTGCTACACTCTCACAGAAAAAATATTATTTAAATTTTACCTTTAGCGGACAGCAAGCACGAAACGATTTCGTATACACCGATCTGAGAGGAGAGGATGAAAGAATGGATAATGCGGCTTTTTCCGGTCTGGGATTCAATCTGCATGGAGCTGCCTTGATTGGGAAAAAAAGTCAGATTGACCTGTTTTTATGGTATCAGGAAGCCAACAGGGAGATACCGCCAAGCATTACCATGGACCTGAGTAAAGCATATCAAACAGACAGGGCCCTCCGCTCTTCCATTCAATGGAAAACATATTTCAGAAAGGGCATGTTGAACATAAAATCAGCATGGTTTACTGAATATGAAAATTTTACTGACCCCCGGATATCTCTTTCTTCCAAGATTTGTACGGATATTTATTTCCTGGAATCAGAATACCGCCACCAGTTATTCAGGGACGGAACCCTGGATGCAGGGATCAGTCTCACGCGCGAGGAAGCTGATATTGATGCCTATTACGGACATAAGAACAGGGATTGGCTGGCCGCTTATATCAATTATAAACATTATTTGCCGCTAATAAAATGGAACCTGCTTGCAGGGGCAAGGCAAGAAATAAGTGGCCATACTTTAGCACCCTTTACACCCTCATTCGGATTGGAAGGCCCAGTTTTAAGCTTTCTGTCACACAAAGTAAGCTTGTCAAGAAATTACCGGCTCCCAACCATGAATGAGCTATACTGGCAGCCTGGTGGAAATACTGATATCAATGCAGAAAGCAGCTGGAATGCTGAATTCAGCTTAATATCCAATCCGGTGCCGGAAAATGAAACTGCTGAGGTAAATATTTCAGCGACAGCATTTAGTTCTTTTGTTAACGACTGGATACTGTGGCTCCCAAAAAACAATTACTGGTTTGCTGATAACATTCAAAAGGTTTGGGCCAGAGGGGTGGAACTGGAAGCATACATGATGCTTAAGAACAATTATAAATATGCAAAACTGAGATTTTCGTACACATACTCCAGGTCCAGCAATGAAGGAAAAGATGTACAGGAAGGACTTGTTGGCAAGCAGCTGATATACACTCCTATGCACAATGCAGCCTTAAGGCTGGACATGGGGCTTGGTAGCTGGTCGGTTGCACTATACAATAATTACACGGGAAAAAGCTATATCAGCTCGGACAACATGGAAGCATTGCCTGGTTTTTTTATATCGAATATTGCTTTGAATAAAGAAATGAATATAAAACAGGTGAAAATAAACATCTCTGCCAGGATCAATAACATCTTTGATAAAGACTACCAGCTTGTTGCTTTCAGGCCGATGCCAGCTCGCAATTTTCAATTATCCATTTTATTAACCTATAAAAAAGAATCATATGATTAAACAATTTTACATTCTGTCAGTAATACTTTTAGCAGGTATTGTTATTCTTAATTCATGCAGAAAAGAAGAAGATACGCCTCCCGCAGTTAAACCTGACAACCGTATATTCATTATTAATGAAGGGCCTTTTCAGGGTGGAAGCGGCTCGCTGAGCATTTATTACCGGGATACAGAAGAAGCTGAGCATCATGTATTTGAAACTGTGAACGGATTTCCATTGGGTAACATTGCTCAATCCGTCAGTGTTCATAACGACAAAGTTTATATTGTCGTGAACAATGCCGGTAAAATAGAAATTGCAGCAAAAGATGACCTGGTCTCAACCGGCTCTGTAGAAGGATTAAATCTCCCAAGGTATTTTCTTGGTGTTGATGAACATAAAGGATACGTAAGCAGTTGGGATAACAAGGTTTATGTTATCGACCTGAACACAAATGCAGTAACGGGAAGTATTCCAACTGCCACCGGACCCGAACAGATGCTGAAAGTGGGAGAGGAAGTGTGGGTGTTGAATCAGGGTGGCTTCAGTTATGACAGCACAATCACTATCATTAATTCTCTGACGGATGAAGTTACGAAAACCCTTGTCGTTGGTGATAAGCCATCAGGAATAGTTGAGGATAAGAACGGCCTGCTCTGGGTCATCTGCTCAGGAAATGGGTGGAATGGTTTTCCGGGACCGGATGACACAAAAGCTAAACTGATTTCTATTGACCCTGATGATCATGCAATCATCAGCACCCTCGAATTTCCGGATGCTGCAAACCATCCCGGGAAACTGGTTATCGATCAAAATGGTGAAACTATATTCTATAATTATCCGGGAGGCTTATATAGTCAGGATGTGTCTAAACAAACACTTGAATTAGAGCCTGTAATAGCTACTCAAACAATGTATTACGGTTTGGGTTTTGATCCTGTTTCAGAACTCATATTTGTAACGGACCCATTGGATTATGTACAAAATGGCAAAGTATACATGATAGACCCTGTTACCAAAGAACTTGTAAAAAGTTTTGATGCCGGGGTGATCCCGGGTGAGATGTTTTTTAATTAAGAACACTGAATAATGACCATGGAATTTTCCAGATTTACTTCCATGTTCAGTGTTCTTTATTCCACCACAATCTCGTGCGTAAGTTTTGCTCCTTTCATTAACAAAGCACTCACTCCGCAATAGCGGTCCTGTGACAGGGTGACGGCTTTTTCAAGTTTGGCCATCGGAAGGTCGCTACCTTTGAAAATATATGTAAGGTGAATATGGTGGAAGGTTTTTGGGTGCTCTTCAGTAAGATCTCCTTCTACCTCGACATTAAAGTAGTCTGGCTCTACACGCATTTTTTTAAGAATAGAAATTACATCCATGCCTGTACAGCCGGCCAGTGATACCAGGGTTAGTCCTTTGGGCCTTGGCCCAAGGTCCTGTCCACCAACAGCTTCATCTGCGTCCAGTGTAATTTTAAATCCATCAATATTGGCTTCGAAAGCCATGTTTTCTTTCCAGACGGTGTTTATTTTTTGCTTCATGTTTATTTATTCAATTATTTAATATTACTAACAAATCGCAAAGATAATTGTTTCCTGTTCCCTTTTCCCTTTTACATTTTCCCTTTTCCCTTTGCCATTTTCCATATATCACTCATTTCACTAAGCATCATTGCCGTGGCTCCCCAGATGATATGGTCCTGAATATAAAAACAAGGAACCTCAATAATATTATGATCGGAATGCTGAATATTTTTCATCTGACGGTTAGCGGGATTTAATAGTTCTTTAATAGAGATGCTGAGTATCTCGCTAACCTCGGCTGGTTCAGGTATGAATTCAGGCTTTTGCGGGGTCCATCCAACAAACGGACTCACAATATAATTACTCGGCGGAATATAAATGGGGGTGATCTCCCCTAAAACCTCAACATCTCCTTCAAGTATGTTGGTTTCTTCTTCTGCCTCCCGTAAAGCAGTATGCACCATATTCCTGTCGCTATTTTCAAATCGTCCGCCAGGAAATGAGATCTGCCCGCTGTGCACTCCGTCATATTCATTTCTTCTGATCAGTGCAAAATGGATATCGTCTCCATCAGGATAAAAACAGATCAGTACAGCCGCCTTTCTGGCATTTTCACCCCCGCATTGGCTTTCCATCTCTTTCCTCCTTATTGCCGGAACCATTTTCATATGTGACGGAATGCCCGGAAGCCCGTCACTGAGTGCAGCTTTTAGCCATGCTTTGAAAGCTGCATGTTTATTTTTAGTTTCGGTCATAAACGCCACAAAAATATAAAACTCCCAACTCTAAGTACTTTAAATACTCTAAATACTTTAAATACTTTAAATACTCTAAATACTCTAAATACTTTAA
>JBDLIJ010000272.1:0-3763 GCA_039714935.1 Bacteroidota bacterium
TATCCACCCCCAAACAGAGTAGCGCTTAATCCGCTGAATGTAAGAACAATACTCCTAATGTTCTTTGCCATTGAAAAATCCTTCTCAGGGAAGAAAACCGGGATAAATACAACTATTATGACTATTACGACCAGTATTAATAGTGGAATTGAATAAGGGATGATATTTTTGACGGGATTTAACTCCTTCCTGTTTTCAATAACTGTTGGATCTTCATTGTATTTCTTACGATATAAAAGAGCACCCAGCAGCCCTCCCATGAAAATGATAATAAAAGTGGACAGGAATCCTCCAATAAAGAGTAAAACCAAGCCTGATGATACAGCAATAAGACCTTGTTTGTAATCTTTTATGGTTTTCCTGCTCATATTTATTGCAACGGCAACAATAATTGCACATACTGCAGGCATTAGTCCATTAAAAACCTTATCAAAAGCGGGCAAACTCCCATATTGGAAATATGCATATGACAAAATGCATAACAATAGAAAGGAAGGAGTAACAATTGAAACCATACTGATGATTGCTCCGGAGAGACCTCTAAGCTTATAGCCGATGAATGTTACCACATTTACTGCAATAGGTCCGGGTAAAACACTGGCCAGCGAAATTCCATCAAGAACAGTTTCGTTATCTATTGTTTTGTCTTTTTCTACCAATTGATTTTGTATGACTGAGATGAGGGCCATAAAACCCCCAAATGATACAGCTCCGAGTTTTAAAAAGGTGAAGAACAGGTATTTCAGGCTAACTGCTCTATTCTCCCTGGAGTCAATTGTCTTCCCTGATGTTGTTCTATTTCTTATCTCTTGTTTTATCAATGCTGTAATAAGTTATGCTCTTTATCATTGAGTGTACACTAATAAATTATAATTTATTGAAATTATTTGGTCATTACTTCATATAAGAAAGATGTCTGAGGTTTTCGTTTTTCCAAATCAGCACTATTAGCCTTTTTTCTTGCTTCAAGTTTAAGATTTTCATTTTCCAGACTATACAATGCAATCTGTTTTTGTTTTATTTCAAGATGATGACCATTCTTGTAATAGTCAGGTAAATACCCGAGTTTTCTCAATGTGTCTTTTGCAACAGATTCAAAAATCTTAATATCTTCAACACTCAATTCTTTCCGATATTTTCTTCTATTACTCTTTATAATAGGCTTTTGGACATTTTTCCACATCTCGCCTGAGGTAGCGGTATTCCTTGATTCATCAGAATCGTAATAGGCTAACATCTTAGGGTTAAAGTCAATATTTAACTTATTGCAAATCTGTTTCAGGTATTTTTCCGGAGATAGAATCAACTCTTCGTAGCTAAGCATGTATTTTCTTGAGTCGTCAATACTATTCAAAAAGTTTAATGAAAGTTCCTGGTCATTCTTCCACTTCTTTGCTAAATGATAAATATGCTTTTCACCAACAATTGCCTTTTTAAATGATAATGCGACATCTCTTCCGTCACGGAACAAAAAGATATAAAATGGATCAAGCTTACTTTCTTCAAGTTCATTCACATAGTTAATATTAGTCATACTTTTGCAACACCATATCGATCCATTTTTGCTGTTGGCATAAGCTTCATAAATCAACCTGAAAATATCGTAAATAGATCTCTGCTTAGAGCCGGAGAAAATATCGGCCCGATTAAGATTGCATCCGGTCCATGGAACCGGATTTAATTCTACAAACCTGCAGACATCTTCAATGAGTTGCATAAAATTATTATCAATCTCCAGATCGCCATATTTATCAATTATTGGAAGGAAGTTTTGAAGGATATGGGGTGGATGCGGGGCAACAACCTCCGGCAGCTGGTTGAGCATTACCCGAAGCAGGTTTGACCCCGATCTTTGTGTGCCAATTATCTGTATGTATTTATATGCCTTTCTCATTTCTTTTAGGGTTTTTATCTAACGTAATCTGTCGGGTAAAGTTCTTCAATGTATTGGGCACGGTATGAGGGGTGTTCCAACCTGATGCAACCTAAATAATCTCCTTGTTGCGAATGAAAAGTGATTTGATTAGTATTTGTACTACAGAACATGATCAGGTCATCAGTTATATTAGATGAACTCCCCTGTGACTTTGTGAAATATTGCTTGGGAAATACTACTTCATCAACAATTCTGGCCCTCATATTCTCCTCGTCGATTGAAAAAGTAATCATCCTGGATTCAAAAACTCCCATTGGGGGGGGCTTTATAGTTTGTTTATTTGGTGCAGAGCCTGGTTGAACATATTTATTCCCGTTATCTAATAACACTAGTTCGCCCTTAGCGTTGAAATGGATGTTGTGCTGTCCATAAAACTTTGCGCTATCCGGCAAATTGAAATTACCATCATTCCCACCCAGTTTCCAAATCAATTCACCTGTGTTTCCATTAATTTTCCATATTTGTGAATTATTCCTGAAGGATATAAGGTAATTTCCAGATCGGTCTTTTACCAATGCATTAGCATGTAGCCAATCGTCTTTTTCATTTAATATGTTATCATAATCTGTTGGAGCCATTATATCAAAAACAGACCATTCCCATAAAACATTATCTTTTTTGTCCATAATGAGAATAGCATCTCCTCTCACCGTATCATTCTCAGTACCTCCCACATCAGTCAAATCAACAATTCTCCTGTCGTAAATAAGGGTCATGATATTACCTTTTTCATCAAAATCCACTTCATGATGAAAGGTCCTGTCAATGCCCTTCTCATCTGAGTCGAAGTGGTACAATAATTGTCCATACAGATCAACTTCCGCAATTTTTTTGCCACTTGAGAAACGTAAAGTATCTTCGCTTAAAATAGTAAGGAAAGTGGATGCCTCGGTAAACCTGGATACCTTCACATTCATGGGAACCTGCTTATACCAAACAAGTTCCCCATCACTATTGGCAATAAAAAGATATCCTGGTTTCCGGCGGCTGTGAAAGTGTACATACCCGTTAAAATTTACCCGGGCCAGGCTGTCTTTTAATGAATAAAAGGGAAGCCAGGCAGGTTGACGGTGAGTTGTAAATTCATAGGTCTTGCTATAAGTCTTACAAACATTGTTCTGAATCACCACATTAAATTCATACTTGGTATCCTGTTTCAGATTTACTATCATCAATTCATGATTTTTCCTGTTTTTACTCAAAGATGAATAAAGCAACAGGGAGTCGGGGGGTATGGAATCTGATTCGGTGTACTCCCAGTAACGTATATAGGAATCCAGTTTTTTTGCCGTTTCCACTGTGAATATTCCCCTAAGAACGTTATAATCCAGAGAAGGTATAATTTTTATGAGCCCTATATCATGTGCTTTGATACATTCTCCCTGCCATTCATTATAGTTAGTACAACTATTAATTGCAAAAATAATAATGAGTGACAGGGAGAATATTTTATACATCAGAAAAAATTATTAATAAATCATGAAATTAATGAATTGCCAGGGCGTTTACCGGATTTGGTGTCATATTCGGATTCAGATCCAGTTCTTCCCTGGGTATGGGGTACAGTCTGTATTCCTCGGTAACATTGGTAGGATTCGTTTGTCCCGTGGCCAGCAAATGTGCATTCATCATCTCTTCATACAGGCCATGCCTGATTAGGTCAGCTCTCCTGTGGCCTTCGCCTGCGAGTTCAATTCCTCTTTCGAGTAACACAGAATCCCTGAACTGAAGGTATGTCAATCCTGCCGTAAGATCAGGGATGCCTGCCCGTGACCTCACCTCATTGATGGCTGTATATGCTTCCGCATTGGGCCCGGCGCCAATTTC
>JBDLIJ010000273.1:0-3753 GCA_039714935.1 Bacteroidota bacterium
TTCGAATGTTGCCATTGCCTCAAAGATTGAGGCCAAATTCGACGGTAAGATGCAGATTGATGAACTTCGTTCAGTAGACTACACAAATGCTGAAGGTGAAAAACTACAGATCGTTATCGGAAGGTCGGCTGAAATGAGAATCATTGATGAGGAAACAGGCATTACTCTTGCTTCTGCCAACATTCCTTATGGAGCTACATTACATCGCAAGCCCAAAAGCAAGATCAAAAAAGGTGATTTGATCAGTACATGGGATCCATATAATGCTGTGATCCTTTCTGAAGTCACGGGTACCATTAAATATGAGAATATCGTTGAAGGCAGAACCTATCGTGTTGAATCTGACGAACAAACGGGATATATTGATAAAGTTATCATCGAGTCGCGTCAGAAAGCCAATAACCCAACGATACAGATCCTTGATTCGAAGAAACAACTTATAAGGGCCTATGATATCCCTGTTGGTGCACACATCATTGTGGATGAAGGTCATAAGATCACTGCCGGTGAAGCACTCGTTAAAATTCCGCGTGCCGTTGGTAAATCTGGTGATATCACCGGTGGTCTGCCAAGGGTAACCGAGCTCTTCGAAGCCAGGAACCCTTCAGATCCGGCAAAAGTATCTGAAATCGACGGTGTTGTTTCATTCGGTAAAAAACTGAAACGTGGAAACAGGGAAGTGATCATCACTTCTAAAACAGGTGAAGAAAAACGTTATCTTATTCCAACTTCCAAGCAGATCCTGGCACAGGAAAATGACTTTGTTAAAGCAGGTACTCCACTCTCTGAGGGTGCTATGACTCCTGCCGACATCCTTGCCATCAAGGGACCTATGAAAGTTCAGGAATATATCGTAAATGAGATTCAGGAAGTATATCGTTTACAGGGTGTGAAGATCAATGACAAGCACTTTGAAGCGATTGTACGCCAGATGATGCGTAAGGTAGAAGTAGCTGATCCGGGCGACACCAAGTTCCTTGAAGGTGAGCTGGTTAACAAGACAGCCTTCCAGGATGAGAATGATGAGATCTTCGGTAAGAAGGTTGTTATCGAAGCGGGTGATTCAGATACCCTCAAATCCGGACAGATCATGTCGGCCAGAAAACTCAGAGATGATAACTCTGTGCTTAGAAGGAAAGACAAACAGCTTGTTGAAGCCAGGGATGCACAGCCGGCAACTGCCCGCCAGGTGCTGCAGGGCATCACTAAAGCATCACTGCAAACTGACAGCTTCCTCTCAGCAGCCTCATTCCAGGAAACAACGAAGGTACTTACACAAGCAGCCACTCAGGCAAAAGCTGATGATCTGCTAGGCCTGAAAGAAAATGTGCTGGTAGGACATCAGATCCCCGCAGGCACAGGACTGAGAAGGTACCAGGATATCATTGTTGGCTCCAGGGAAGAATATGAAGCCCTGATGGAAGCTAAAGAGGAAGAAACAGAAGTAATCAGCGAAGCTGAAAAAGCATAAAACTCTTAATTATGTCAGAAGCACAAAAAAAGAACCAGATAAATATTGAGTTAAGTGATGAGATGGCAGAGGGCACTTATGCCAATATGTTCATGATAGGCCATTCAAACTCTGAATTCATCATTGATTTTATCAAATGGATGCCGGGTGTGGCCAAAGCCAAGGTGAAGTCAAGGATCATATTGACCCCTCATCACGCGAAGAGGTTGCTGCGGGCACTTCAGGAAAATATCTCCAAGTACGAATCGATGTTTGGAACGATCGAAGTACCGGAAGGTGGCGGAGAAATGATGCCTCCTTTTAACCTGGGAAGCCCCACAACAGAAGCTTAACTACAATAATCTGAATATAAAAACAGCATCGAAAGGTGCTGTTTTTTTTTGTTTGGGCTATTTCTTACTGCCGAGCAGCAGCTTTCCCGAATAAGACTGATGATCTGATGAAAGGTTTATTATATAAATACCTGATGGCAGATGCGATAAAGCTTGTCTGAGGCTACTACCATTAACAATATTAACTTCTTTTTGTAATAACACCCTTCCCGAGAGATCAGCAATAGCCAGCCTGCCATTAAAATCCTCTCCTGAATTATTTCTGAGATAAAAGTAATCTGCTGCAGGGTTTGGGTACACCAGAATATTATCGTCTGCCTTTAATTCCTCAATGCCAAACGGAAACTGGTTCTCATAGCAGCCCATGTCAATCTCCCCCCTGTATATCCGCTGATTTCGGGCAATATCTGTTGGTGGGATAAGGAGCTGCAAGGTATCTGCCCTGCCCGTATCCATACATGGTGATTCGTTTGAAAGCGCAAAATCCGTCCCGGGAATCACGAAAAGGGGATCGACATCAATATTCCCTGACGCCCAATCTATCACATATGCACCTGTGCCACGTATCACGCCATTGCCTCCTTCTATATCACAGTGACTGACATAAATTTCAGGTGGATCCTCTACTGTAGAGAGAAAAATTTTGGGATCAGGGCTTATTGAATCATCCCAGATAATGTTGTTTATCAATGAAAAGCTGGCATCCTCACAAAGGATGCTTGATCCTTCTCCTCCATAATTCCCTGTAAAGGTGCAGTTTAAAACCCGATTATGTGAAAGAGACATGGCAATCGCTCCCCCACCCCCTTCATCTATGGTGTCAAGATCAGCCATGTTATTAACAAAAAGGCAATTTATAAAATCCGAATTAGATGTGGCATAAACTCCGCCTCCATAATCTCCGGCTGTATTACCCGATATTTCAGAATTAATAAAAGTTACCTGATTATCATAGGGTGTGATCAGCACGCCGCCACCATCTGACAGGTACTCCTCACTTTCCGAAGTATTATATTGAATGGTACAGTTCCTGAGCCGGGCCCAAATCGCTTCAAGAAACGCAATGGCACCACCGCTTCCATTGGCATAATTATCTTCAAAGAGGCAATCATCAAATGTTAATACTCCGGACTTATGTCCAACAAATGCGCCCCCGCCGGCCAGGCTCGTATTTAATTTAAAGATACAGTCGAGAATATCAATCGATGCATTATCACTGTACATGGCTCCGGCAACCAGTGATTGATTATTCTGAAAGAGAATATCTTTGAAAGTAGCTTCTGAATTATGAACATACACTGCTCCGCCTTTGGATGAGCCAGCTGTGATTCCTGTTGAATTTGATTCGAAACGCGTATTTTTTATCATCACATCCGAGCTCAGCATGTAAACAGCCCCTCCCCTCTCCTCAGCATAGTTATTCACAAAGCTGCAGTTGAATATACTGATGTCATCTCTATATTCAATGGACAAAGCACCTCCATTTAAAAAATCATTTGAAGCATTGGCATGCCTGAATTCACAAAAATAAAACAGGAGATTATCAGAATATACAGAGTCAGAATGAAATATCCGCAAACCTTGCCAGGTGTTGTGGGCATTCCTGAATATTATTGAATCATTGGGTGTACCAATGGCAGACAGGTATCCGTTCACACGAAGATATGCACTATCTTCAAACTCCAATGTCACGCCCTCCAGAATAAACAGTGCTGAATCCTCATGAACACAAATGCTATCCTGCACCAGATACGGACTCCCCGTTGAATCCCATGTTCCTGAAACATAACCACCTGAAATGATCGTCTGTGATTGGCTGGTGAAGCCTAACAACACAGCTACAATTAAGAGATATGCTTTATTGATGCGCATGGAGGCTTAAAGGTAGGGAAAGTTTTGGGTTTTGAGTTTTGGGTTTTAAGTTTTAAGTTTTAAGTTTTAGGTGTTGGG
>JBDLIJ010000274.1:0-3749 GCA_039714935.1 Bacteroidota bacterium
AATGCCTTCCTCTGCCATTTTATCCAGGTTGGGTGTCTGAAGCTGTGGATGTCCATGGTAGCCCACATCTCCCCATCCCTGATCATCACTCATCAATAGAATGATATTTGGACGGTCGGCTTCGCTTGTGTCATTGTTACATGATATAAGACTACTAATAACAAATACCTGGATAAATAGTAAGACAAGGCTGGTTGAGCGGGATTGATTTATTTTCATTAGTTTGAAATTTTGTAATATTTTACTTTTAAAGCTATTACAAAATTTACAAACTTCTGTAACCGCTTCGCTCTCACATATTCTTTTTTAATCATAAGCCTTTTGTGTTATTTATGATTAATAAAGAACATGCTCGTTTCATTATTAATTAGCAATTAATTGTGGGTATATAGTTTTTAGGTTCAGGGTATCACCTGTATCTTCCTGCAATTCCATGAAATATGAAAAGAGTTCCTGCATTTTTGGCAGATATGCCGGATCTCCTGCAAGATCATTCATTTCATTGGGATCATCCTTTAAATTGTAGAGCCTGGCAACAGGCACTGTTGGATACATAATAAGTTTATATGCACCCTTAGTTACCATTCTCTGCTTATTTTGATATGCGCCATATATGGCCTTATACTGATCTGTATTTTCTCCCTTTATAAGGGGCATCAGGCTTTTAAACTGGACAAAGTCGGGAATATCCCTTCCTGCCAGCTCAAGGCTTGATGGCATAATATCCTGAAGGTAAACCGGTATGTCTATCTTTTTATTGGCAGGGATACCTTTTCCCCAGATCATCATGGGCACTCTTACACTGTGATCATACATGTTTTGCTTACCCATAAAGCCGTGATGCCCGATTCCCAGTCCGTGATCGGCAGCATAGAATATATATGTATTATCTGCTTTTCCCGACTTTTTCAGGGCCTCTATTATTCTTCCTATTTGCTCATCCATATATGTGATAAGTGCATAATATTCCTGCCGGTTCACTTTTACAGCATAAGGGGTTCTGGGAAAGGGAGCAAGTCTTTCATCCCTCAGTTTTTTTCCGCATCCAATCTCTTCCTTATAGGGATATTCATCCAGGTAGTTTTCGGGCAGTGAGATATTCTCAAGAGGGTATTTGTCAACATACTCCTTAGGTGATTGCCTGGGATCATGGGCTGCATTGAAGGCAAGGTACATAAAGAAAGGACTGTCTTTTGAAGAGGCGGAATCTATATATGATACAGCTGTGTTCCCAAGTATTTTTGTCCAATGGGTTCCTCCTTTCCAGAAGCCCCCGAAACTTGTGTCATACGGGCTCCATGGGTCTTCCTCTCCCTCAAGTGGTCTGTTATAGCCTGCAGCAGTCTGCTTTGGCATCCCGTGTCTTATGTTGCTTGATGTCATAAAGGTTTCTTGGGGGCTTGCTGCAACATGCCATTTGCCTGTAACATATGTTTCATACCCGGCCTCTTCCATTAACTGGGCCCATAATTCACCCCTTTCCTCAATATGATCCAGGCGCTTATTCCCATCAAGCTCTATTCTTGCATTCCACAGGAACATACCGGTATTGAGCATGGTACGGCTGGCAATACATACTGCCCCCTGCCAGCTTCCCATATTATAAGTATGTGTAAATGTGAGTCCTTCCTCCGAGAGTTTGTCAAGATTGGGAGTTATTATCTCATCATTACCCAGAGCATGTATGGTCTCATAACTCTGATCATCGGCAAAAATAAATATGATATTAGGTTTTTCGGGCTGTTCTTGTTTACAGCTCCATGTAAAAACCATAAGCAGGATACTAAAATAGTATATAGTCTTTTTCATGATTGTAATTAATATAAATCCTATTTCCCGGGATCGTAATTTTCATTTTCCATTGGCATCTGCCCTGTTTGATCTGCAAATGTAGTAAACTTAACATCAACCAGGATACGATGACCAGGTGCTTTTTTATCATACCTCACTTTTTTTCGATATTCATGGTGCCAACTGCTATACCTAAGGTTGTTTTTGATTTACAGACCATTACCTGCCTTGAATACAATAAATTGGGATTGCATCCATACATTAACAATTTTTTGTATATTTCGATACCACTATTCTTTAAATGCAAGAGCTGAAAAATGAACCTGCTTTGATTAAGAAATTAGTTAGCGAGGATCCTGACGCCTTTGATCAGATATTCGAAAACTATTACAGGAAAGTGTATGCATTCTCTTTAGGTAATCTCAGGAATAAGGAGGCTGCAGAGGAGGCGGTTCAGGATGTATTTTACAATCTTTGGAAGGACCGTGCAAAATTTAAGGATCTGAAAGATATTGAGGCCTGGATATTTACGATTTGTTTGAATATAATTCGGAAGCATTTCAGGAGATTAGCTACTGAAAAAAGGCATCTTAAGAAATATGCAGAAAGTTATCCCGACAGCGATTCTTCCACCATGTACGAAGTAGAATACAGGGATTTGCTTGAAAATACAGAAAAAATAATCGAAAACCTGCCGCCACGGCAAAGGACTATCCTTTTGCTAAACAGGAAAGAGTCATTGTCTAACCTGGAGATATCTAAGAAACTGAATATTTCAGTAAGAACTGTAGATAACCAACTGTCAAAAGCAAAAGCTTTCTTAAAAGAGGCACTTGTTGACGGTAGTTTATTGTCTCTTCTATTCTTTCATCTTTTTATTAACTAGCACATAAACAGCATAATAGGTGTCTTAGCTGATTATTGTTTTATTTAGCATCATTCTAATTAAACTTGTGCAGTGTGAAAATCTACTGCTTTATGGAACTGTGTTATAAGAAACAACTTTTTAAAAGCATGTTTAGTAGATTTAACTTAGTTTGAGTTCATTTTTTAAACGCATCAATACAGAAAGAAGAAATATGGAAATTGATTTTCAGGTTGCCAAAAGATATTTGGAAGGAAAGGAAGGGAAGGGGGAGAAGGAGCAGATTATCGATTGGTTTTCAGATATTAGATTTGAAAAAGACATAAGTAAGAAATACCGTCTCTTATGGGATGAACTGTCCGATCAGGAGGATATGGAAGATTGTGACGGATCCATAATATTAGGGAGAATTTACCATAAGATGAAAAATGATGAATTCAAGAATCTTCCCGGTAAAAGAGGTCTAGGGCGCATTCTCAATGTTTTATCAAAGATAGCTGCTGTATTGTTCATCCCACTGGTGGTCTATATGTGGATTAACAAAGAAAGCGAAACAGGAGTAAACTCAAAGACCGCTTTTTCGGAAATCTATTCTCCATTGGGGACCCGTACCATGTTTTGTCTGCCAGATGGTTCATCTGGCTGGCTGAATGGGGATTCCTACCTGGAGTTTCCAACGCATTTCAGTGGAAAAACCAGGGACGTCCATCTCAAGGGTGAAGCATATTTTGATATCGTAACTGATCCAGAGAAACCTTTTATTGTGAAAGGAGAACATACAGATGTAATCGCATACGGTACATCCTTTAATGTGCAGGCATATCCGGAAGACCCCGAAATCCGTATAACGCTGGTAAATGGAAAAATCAGACTATTAGCCAGAATAGATGGTAAGGCTAAGAAACTGGCTGATCTGAAACCTAATCAAATGTCTGTGTATTATCCTGATAAAAAACTACACCGGATTGAGACAGTGGATGTTAACAGTGTTACTGCCTGGAAGGAAGGCAAGCTGGTATTCAGGGATGAGACCTTTACAGAGGTTGTGAGAAAGATCAACCGGTGGTACAACGTTGAACTAATTATAATGGAT
>JBDLIJ010000275.1:0-3686 GCA_039714935.1 Bacteroidota bacterium
GCCCCACATGGCTCCTGCATCAATATTTCCCGGTGGCATTCCCAGTTGATAGACTGAATAATAATACACAAGTGTGGGAAGAAGAGCGAAGATCACTAGTATGATACCGGCAAAGAACTTAGCCAGAATAATCTGTATATCAGACAGGGGTTGTGTCAGTAGCAATTCGATAGTTCCGCCTTTCTTTTCCTCAGCAAACATGCGCATCGTGATCGCAGGTATCAGGAAAAGAAATACCATGGGGGCGATCATAAAAAGTCCATTGATATCAGCATAACCATTTGCAAGGATGTTATGCCCGAACCTGATCACCCACAGAAAAAAGCTCACCACTATCAAGAATACCACAATCACGATATACGCGATGAGCGAACTTAAAAAACCCTCGATTTCCTTACGTAAGAGTGCTAACATCCTTTATTATAATGAGTCTTTTTGCAGGGGGCTAAATTAATGCTTTTTATGGAAACGGAAAGGAAGGCAGAATAGTATAATATAGAACATGGAATATGGAAGTATCGACAATCGTCTAATCAACAAACTCAACTCTTACCGGATCATCAGGGCTTAAGCCAAGCAAACTGCTGGCCGTTCCATTGTTCATAGCAATTTCAAGGTGTCCATTACAACCAAAAAGAGCCAGGATCTCTCCTACCGGCACATCAGAATATGAGTCCTTTATATCCCGGATCGCCTCACCTCTAAAGCTAATGGTATACTTACGATTCTTACCTACTTCTTTGAATTTTTCCTTCGTAATATTCGTGATCACATTTTGATAATTATCAACATAAATTACGATCCCCTTGATCACATTGTTCTCGACAACAGGAGCGAACATAAATTTTTGATTCAGTTTATCACGAATCTCACCAAGTGCAGAGATATCCTCACCACTGGCAATCATTGCAGCAGCCTTAACAAATCTATCGCGGGAAGAGAATGTAAAGAACTCCGAATCCTGCATAAGAGTGATCTCAACGATTTTCTCAGGGTGTTCATCAAAAATCAGGGTGAAAATGCCATTATCTGCACCTATAAAATACTGGCCGTCGGCCATAATCACAGTGTGAGGGTTGACATCAGACTCCTCTGTACTCACACCAATAATATGTATCGTTCCGGGAGGAAAATCACGATAACAATTTTTTATGATAAACGCAGCCTGTGTAAGATCATGGGGTGGCACATGATGAGAAATATCAATAATGCGTGCTTCCGGAATCTGTTTTAATATAGCCCCTTTCACAGATGCAAGGTAATGGTCTTTGGTTCCCCAATCACTGGTTAGTGTTATTATTGGCATGATTTTTAGCGCTGTTATTGAAATAATTATTAAGTCCTTATGTTCATTCAAAATTAATAATTTCGGATGAAACGGAGTTATTTTTTATAATTTTGAATTACATTATGCTCTATTAACAATAATTATTGAAAAAAATCTGACCTGCATGAACGAAAAGACGATCTCCATTGAAGCGTACAGTCCACTTGAAATTTACGGTGTAAACGACAGCAACCTGGATCTGATCAAAACACTATTTCCCCAAATGAAGGTCATTGCCAGAGGAGATACCATAAAGATTGCCGGTACGAGTAAAGATCTGGCTGCATTTGAACACAGGTTCTCCCTCTTACTAAGCTCCTATGAACGATTTGGAAGGATAACAGAAAACGACATTATGCAAATCATGGGGAATGAGGAAAATGACATCGTTGAATCTGAGCAAGTAGCAAAAAAAGATGACGTGCTGGTCTTTGGCAAAGATGGACTCCTTATCAAAGCAAGAACCATTAATCAGCGAAAAATGGTCAAAGCAAGCGACAATAACGACCTTATTTTCGCCATCGGCCCTGCCGGAACCGGCAAAACATACACTGCAGTTGCGCTGGCTGTTAGGGCTTTAAAGAACAAGGAAGTAAAGCGGATTATCCTTACCCGCCCGGCTGTTGAGGCCGGAGAAAACCTGGGGTTTCTGCCTGGGGATTTAAAAGATAAACTAGATCCATACCTGCAGCCTTTGTACGATGCTTTACGGGATATGATACCAACACAAAAACTGCTTTCATACCTCGAAGACGGCACTATTGAGGTTGCACCACTTGCGTTCATGCGCGGGCGAACACTTGATCATGCATTTGCCATCCTTGATGAAGCACAAAATACGACGCCAAATCAATTAAAGATGTTCCTCACCCGTATGGGGCGCTCATCGAGGTTTATCGTTACCGGAGATATAACACAAATCGACCTGCCACCAAAACAGGAATCAGGATTGATCCATGCCTCCAGGATCCTTAATAAAACAAAAGGTATTGAATTTATTCATCTTGATGAGAAAGATATTATCCGACATAAGTTGGTCATCAAGATTATCTCTGCCTATGGTATTAAAAAAGAAAAAGATTAGTTGTAAAGGTCTTTTTGCCATTACCTGACAACGACTACATAGCCTGAAGTTCTGTTATCCATTCCATCTGTATGGCCTACAACGCTGCCATCCCATACAGTTCCATCTTTAAACATGGCTTCGGCCTTCCATACGTATACATCACTCTGAACGAGCTTACCTTCATAGGTTCCATCCCAACTTTCTGTTGGTCTGCCATATGCATCCAGCGCTGAGCTTTCCCAGAGCATCTCACCCCATGAGTTATAGATAGCAATATGGAAATATTGCAGGTTTCGGCCTTTAGGCTGGAACACCATGGTTTCAGGATCAAAGCCATTCGGGTTCAAGGCATTTGGTATGAAGAGTGTCTTGAACATGAAGTCATACTCTACCCTGGCAGTATCAGTACAGCCATATTCATTCCATACTATCTGTTCAATCAAATAATTACCTTCCTGCTCGTAAAGATGTACCACTGGTGGATAATCATCGTATACACTGTATCCATCACCAAAGTCCCAATAATAGGCTTCAGCACCTACTGACTCATCTGCCAGTGCAATATTTCCTTGTTCATTCTCATAATCCTCGAAAACATAGAATCCGGCAGTCGGGCTTGGGTATATCTTAACAGTCTTTGTCACTGTATCCGAACAGCCAATGGTATTGTATGCAATCAGCTCTACTTCCTTGTCGCCAAGGTAGCTATAGGTATATGAAGGATGTTGCTCATTAGATATATCTCCAGTAATTGCTCCATCTCCAAAGTTCCATCTCCAGGCCACAATCTGGTCATCATCCAGGGTAAACGATAGGTCGGTAAAGTGAACCAGTTCATCCAGACAGCCCGTTGTGTGTCCAAAATTAGCAACCGGTGTCACCTTCACTGATACTGTTTTAATAACTTCATCAGTACATCCCCAGTTATTTGTTGTCACTAAGCTTACGTCATAATCACCAGTATTGTTATAAGAGAAGGTTGGCGACGACAGGTTCGATGTATCTGATGGTGTACCGGTACCAAAGTTCCAATGCCATGCAGTAGTAAAGGCATTAATATTTTCTGTTGAATCAATAAAGACCATCGGTGCGCCGGCACATGTGGGATCAGCAAAGAAATCAGCATCAGGTGCAGGCCATACATTAATCTGCTTGCTCAAGGTGTCTGAAATCAGGTTACCATTGACCCATACAGATATACCTAGTGTCACTGTATAGTTCCCGGGCTGATCGTACACATGAGTAATAAATTGGGCTGTCTCATAATATGTGGTGTCTGTACCATCCCCGAAG
>JBDLIJ010000276.1:0-3676 GCA_039714935.1 Bacteroidota bacterium
GGAGGGCATCAGCCAGAGCATTAAGCCTGAGCTGTACATCTGTCTCTTCATAAGCCTCTTTATTAACCTTCCGTAAGGCCATTAAAGGTATGTAAGCCACTTTTTGTTGCTCTTTGATAATCATAAGCAAAGCCTGGCTTTCAGATTTTCGATTGTGCACCACTTCCCGGTAGGCTGAAGAGTTAAAGTGCTCCTTAGTCCTGGAATCCTTATTCATTTGTTCTACTAATGCAGGAAGTTCCATTTGTGTTAATGCATTAAGCGTAGAGTCTCTTTTGATCTTGAGGGCCTCGAGATCGCTCAGATGCTGGGCCTTTGTAATGCCTGGTTTTACATCATCCTGAGCAAGGATCGGGCTATTCAGGAGAAGTGCGATGCCAAGTGCAATTACAATCTGGATATTTGATTTATTTCTTTTCATTATAGTAGTTTTTATTCTGACAAACGGGTAAATGCTGGGAAATTATTATATCCGAGGCCGGCGGCATCGGCATTCCATTCTACGACGGCAGCGTCAAAATCATCCTTGAATCCTTTTGGTGCAATCCAATGAAAGGTACCTACGTCACTTGCGTCTGAGGTTATCCATCCCCACTCATAAAAGCCTAATAAATTGTTATTACATGTGGATGCGGCGTTGTCTATACATACAGGCACGGTTACAGCCATCCAGATATAGCCCAGGTAGGGTTCAGAAGCCCCCCGCTTGGGCCGGTCATACAGGGAGGCAGTGGAAACATCACTACCAGTGGTTACCGTTCCCGCAAAAGTTCCGTTATCATTCCGGCCGTAATAACCCCATATTTTCCCCTGGAGTCGGTCTATATGCCAGCCTTCTGCAGTTGCCCTGTCTTCTTTTTCTTCGTTGAGATATAGATAGGTTCCGTCTGACTGGTCTATAGCACGCAGCATCTGTACCCAGGCTATTTTGTCACAGGTACAGTCCTCCCCACAATCGGCAGGATTGAAATCAAACTCAACGGTCATTTCCCACCCGTTATAAACCCAACCACCTATATTCTCACTGTCGATAACATGGATATCAAGAAAGTTGAATTCCCCGCAGGGTTCAGTGCATTGATTTGTGCACGAAGTAAAAAACAGGACAAGCAGCAGCATCTGCCATGTGCTGCGTTTTTTCAATATTTTAATACTAGTCATAGAAGTAAGGGTTAATGGAATGTATTATGTTTTCGTAAAGATAATGAATCACAGGAGCAAAATCAAGTTACAGGCATCACCGGGATTGAGTTCTTTGATCCGATGGAAGTTTACACTAATATTTAATAAACCTGTTAACGATAATTTCCGTTTCTGAGCTTATCGTAATTAAATAAAGCCCATTATTTAGTCCTGCAACCTTTATTTCCTGCATAGCATCATTAAATTTTCCAGCAGCTACTACTGTGCCTATGCTATTAATGATCCGATACTCTCGCTGTTGTGCAGAGTTCACTTTCAAATAGATTATATCCCTTGCAGGATTGGGGAAAATAAACAAATTGCTTTGTTCCTGAATAGGATTGTTTACTGATAATTCATTATTCGGTATGATGATCTCCCCGTTTTCAACGCGCTCCAAAAGTTCATCGATATAGGAAAACAGTAGTTTTTTTGATGAATCTGGTCCGTTAAAGCTATTGGCATAAATGTAGGCCACTTCCACTTCCTGCACATCACCAGGATGAAATGTAAAGGGTCCACAAGATCCCATTCCTCTTCTGTCTGAAGGAGGGTTGTTCACCAGAATTTCTGTCCACCAGTTGCCGTTCTGATTAAATCCACCTATGGGTAACTCACAATCCGTACCCCAATTCAGAGGATCTGAATCATCAGGCCACATAAATTTACATAATGACCATTCCTCCCAGTTTGGATGATACCCATTACCTCCGAAGACAACCGGTGTTTCATCTTTCCAATATCCGGTCAGATAATTGTAATACACTGGTGCAATTGTAGGATCGCCCTGTGGCCCGCCAGCATTATTAAAATAGGTAAAACGGGTTAAGCCGTATCGCTCGTCATCAACTATGCCATTCCCGAAGTTTTTACCGGTAACGCTAAAATCACACCCACCATCAGGATTATCCTCCATGTCGGGATCCATAAAAGGCCCTGCTAATATGGTGACAGACTGTGAAGGAGGATTCTCCCCATATGCCTCAGGTTCTCCATTTCCATCAACCGGAGTCCCATTATATGAGTAAAAAGAACTGCCCTTAACGTAACTTCCCACGTAATCATCCCATGCATAGCCCAGGTCCATGTCGGCAAAAATCCCAAAATAGCAATCACTATATGTGTTACCAGATCTGTTTATCAGGTCAAAATGAGCAAATATGGTATTATTTAATATTGAATCATCCGGAGCATCAAATGCATAACCCATGCCATGTATTTCGAGTTTTAACCTTTCTCCGTTTGTCTCAGTATGCACTAAATCATCATTATAAATAAAATAGATGCACTGATCGCCCCGAATTAGCGGGTAATCGCCCATCATCGGATCATAATAACCATTATTGTCTTTATCGTAATAAGGTGCGAGTTGTTCAGCCTGTCCGTTTGAAGTATTCCCGTTTCCCGGCCATTCTGCAATGCTTCGAATAGGTTCGTATCCTTCTTTCCACCAGTTATTTATATGATATCCCACTTCTTCTCTATATAGCATCCATAGTCCGTACCAATTATATTTATATGCGGAATCGTATTGATTTGAAACCGGTCCGGGTTGAAAGTCAGAACCCATTTGCTTGTATCGTTCACCTGCCAGATGCAGGCTGTCATTGTTGTCAAACCCGCCAAACCAGATATTATGCGTAAAAAACGTATGCTTCCCACTGCCTTTGGGTACTTCAAAATGGTAATTATAATCCCATACCCCCTGTCCAAGGATCTCATTACCCGAGCTAAACTGAAATCCACTCGAATGAAATCCGGCATTGATATTGTTTATTGTCAGGGAGTCATAGGCATGGTTTTTAATTATATCAATATAGACGGTACCTCTTGCCATATAATGCGGAAAGGTATCAACTCTTAATGCATAGCAAAATGAATCTTGCCCGGCACTATTCATGAATGGTGTATACAGTATCAATGAGCTATCGATAACCGATCGTATTCCTTTTGAAGGGCCAGGTTGAAATAGTGTCAACTCGTAGAGTGATGGATCAGCAATTATATCATTCTGCAAGACATTAATGGTTACCGGCACACCTCCCTTGGTGGTAACAGAATCGTTTATTAGAAAAGGGAATTCCGGATTGTAATTGATATTGAAGTATACGCTGATCCAATCAGAAAAATAATTAGGATCATTGATCTGTCTTACCCGATAGCGGATCGAATCCTTCCCGATCGTATATGCTGCGCTGGTGTATACTATATTATCACCTTCAATATATGCTGAGCTTGCATAAGTAAAAACTTTAACATCCATTATCTCCATCCCATCACCATTTGGATCATAGTCATTTGCAAGCACATCTATTGAAATAGGGACTGCTGATATTCCTTCACCATAATCCTCTACCCCAACAGGGCAATCCGGGTTTTTATTTACAAATAAGTGGACAGTATCAGGCTCACTGTAAAGCCATGGTTTATCAACATATCTTATTGAATATTTGAAACTGTCATGACCGTTGAATGAAGTGTCAGCAATATAATT
>JBDLIJ010000277.1:0-3654 GCA_039714935.1 Bacteroidota bacterium
TATACAGTTTTGGATGGAATTGAGGGTTTTTCACACACCAGATATGTAAGTGATATCAAAAACACTAATTATTTCAGTTGGATACATATATGTTGGAGATATCCACGTTTTTAATACTAACTATATTCCTCCATTAATAGAGGCGTATCATCATAGGTAATCTTCGCGTACAGGTGAGAAGACCTCAACAACCACTGAATCTTCCAATGCCTCTGCCGAATGCTCGATACCACCGGGCAAACACCAACTGTCTCCGGTTTCCGCATCCCAAACCTCTCCTTCAACATTGAAACTCAGTTTACCAGAGATCATAATACCAGTCTGCTCATGGGGATGGGAATGCACAGGTACTATGCATCCTTTGGCTATTTTAAATTGACCCATCAGTGTCTTTTCACCGTGAACCAGAGTTGTTAATTCAACTCCATCCAATAATTCTCGTGAGTCACCGCTATTCTTTTTACGAAACATACTCTCTCCTTAGATTTATTGAGTATCGTACAATTTTTTATTATTAAAATAAATATGTTAGAATAGGATCTGTACATTGGAATCATTATTGTATATGCATTTATATTATCCCAGCATCATTAAATCTCATTTAAAGTTGATTCGGCCTGTGGCATCCAGCGACTAATGCCCATAGCATTATATAGATCAATAGCGACCATCAGTTCGACCCGAGCATCTGAAGGTTTTTCCATTTTGACGTAAGCCTGTCCAAGACCCGTGTGGCAATGTGCGATCAGTGGTTTCATTGCAAGTTCAACCGCCTGCTCCTTGGCTTGATGAAATGACTGGATCGCTTGTAGCACTTGCCCAGATTTTCCTTGCACCAGAATCTTTGCCATATAATAGAGCGCCCAGGCTCCAAAGCCGCGTTCCCCATTTTTTCTGAAAATATCTAATGCTTTCTTTAAATTATGAAGGGCTTTCTCGGTCTGGCCTTTAAGATGGTAAGCCTCTGCCAGCGCCGTTAGCGGATAGATTGTAGGAACCGCAGATAAATTAGACTTGTGTGGTTTAACCGCTTCCTCCAAAATGGGCAACGCAGCATCAGGATTACCCTGTAAACAATACGTGTGCCCCAGGCTTGCAGCAATAAAAGAAAACGCGGCTAAAGCGTCTGCCTTGCGGCACAATGCGAGTGCTTGCTCCAGTGTTTTGTTTGCTGAATCGAGTCTCCTCTCAAGTAAATACACTGTTCCAAGGGTTGCATGAATCCAAGTATCACTAAACAGGTTTTTCCCCTGGTGTGCAATCTTTATTCCCTCTTGGCCCCATTCCTCTGCCTCTTTAAACTCTCCGAGTTCTGCCAAACCCCAGGATAAAAAAGCACGCGACAACACGGACGGCAAAGCAGCCAGCCCATACCTTTCATAGGCAGCATCTCTTGACAGTTTTTTTGCGACTTCACGGTGTAATTTGATCTGCCGTTGGTATTGGCCGGTGTAGAGAAGCGGTATCCCTAAATGGAATGCCGAGGTTATTTGTACAGGAAAATTTCCTGCCGATTCAGCTAAACTGAGAGCGCTTTCACAAAGGTTAATGGCCTTTTCGTGCTGCCCTCTAATCCAGTAAAGTGTTGACAAGAAATTATAAGAACTTGCCAGACGGATATTGTCACCGACTTCTTTCGATAGTGCCTCTGCCTTTTTGACGTGTTCTGCCCATTCATCGTGTCTGCCTAAAGGAAAAAGAGCTGCCCGCATATTAAATCGCAAGTCGATTTCGTCCACAATACGGTTTCTTGTACGCGGAAGATTTTTAAGCGCTTCGATTGATGTTTCGAAATAGCTTTGTTCTTCCTCATAGGCAGAGAATGAATGCGCCTTCAGACCAGCTTCTCTGTTGTATTTATAAGCGCGTTGCCAATCTTTACCAAGATATGAGTGGTGAGCCATCGCCTCATAAAACTCTTCCGGTCTGTCGGCGTATTTTTTTTCGATAGTTTTCCCGATCGCTTTATGGATCTCAACTTTTCGCCCATGAAGTAACGTGTTGTAAACTATTTCGCGGGTTAGGGAATGCTTAAATACATATACTGACTGGGGAAATAGTCCTCTTTCATATAAAAGCTCGGCCTCTTTTAAAGACGAAAGATGGATTTTCAACTCTTTTTCCGGAAGGTTCATCAGGTATTTTATTATATCATAGCTGAATTCCCTCTCAATTACCGACCCCGTCTGAAGTACCTCTTTTGCACCAACAGGTAATGAATCCACCCTGGCCATTAGCACATCTTGAATTGTGGAAGGAATTGTCATCTCCTTAATATCATTGACCAGTTGATATTTTCCAGCATCTTTTTCTATGATTCTTAAGTCTTTTAGAGATTTTATGAACTCTTCAATAAAGAAGGGAACGCCCTCTGTTTTTTCAAGGATAAACTCTGAAAGGCTGTCTTCAATAGCTTCGGTTCCTAAAAGATGTGTTATTAAAGACAGGCCCTCACGGTTAGAGAGTCGTATTAAATTGAGTTGGTGGTGGTAAGATTTTTCTTTCCAAATAAAACTGAATTCTGGCCGATAAGTTAATATCAGCAAAACACGAGCGCCAGGTATTTGTTCGAACAGGTTTTTTATTAAATCCTCTGAACTCTTATCAATCCAGTGTAAATCCTCAAATGCCAAAATTAACGGCCGGTTTTCCGAATCCTTTAAAATTATTTGTCTCAGCGCCCCTATTATCCCCTCTTTTTTTGCTTCAGGGGTTAACTGGTTTTTATCGAACCCACTTTCAGCGACAGATAAAAGCTCTAGCAAATAGGGAAGTGTTGTCGTTTCATCAACAGATAATATTTTTAAACCCGTTCGTACTTTTTTAATAATATCACGGCCTTCATCTCCTTCCTGGATATCAAAACTGGCCTTCAGGATATCAATCACGGGATGATATGCTGCGCCACGGCTGTAGGAAAGGCATTTTCCTTCTAAAAATGTTACGTTTTCATTGGTAACCTCTTTTCTGAACTCATACAATAGCCTGGATTTACCTAGCCCTGCCTCTGAAATGATCGAAAATGCCTGACCTCTTCCATCTTTGGATCGCTTAAATCCGTCAAGCAGTAATTCCAATTCTCGTTCTCTGCCAGTAAAGGGTGTCAGGCCGGTCTCAGCGTTTACATCAAACCGTGTTCTTCGGGTGTTGGCATCAATTACCCTGAAAATTTGAATCGGCTTGTCCTTTCCTTTAACAACCCTATTACCGAGTGCCTCGAATCGGAAAAATCCCTTCGTCAATTTAAACGTTTCTTCGGTAATATAGGTGGTCCCAGGTTTTGCAAGATTTTCAACACGGGAGGCCATATTGATCGTATCCCCGACAGCCGTAAACTGGACATGAAGATCATTACCAATCGTTCCGACTACTACTGGTCCTGTATTTATTCCGATACGCATTAAAATCGGAGGTATCTCCCTGTCGCTTCTGATCTTTTCGTTAAACTTTACCATTTCACGGTGAATTGCCAGAGCCGATCTAACTGCTCGCTGGGGCGCATCTTCAATGGTAATGGGGACGCCAAAAAAGGCCAACATGCCATCGCCCATGAGGTCATTAACCATTCCGCCATAGTCATGAACTTTATGAATAAGAACCTCAAAAACCTGATCAATAAGAGAGAAGGTTTCTTCCGACCCCAGCTTTTCCGTC
>JBDLIJ010000278.1:0-3650 GCA_039714935.1 Bacteroidota bacterium
ACTGGTTCATTAGCATAAATAATATCCTTGCTGAGCTCAATCAGTTCTTCTGGGAAAAGGCGTCCTTGCCTTGTATGTCCTGACATGAATAATGGAGTTATGTGTCAGGAGGCAAAGATAACGTAATTAAAAAAGAAACATCACTTCCCGACAGCCACACACCCATTCACCTGTGTCTGTACTTATGAAAACCACTTTTACTAATAGTTATCCTAATCATCAAATTATCCGGGAATGCATCTTAGTCATATTTTGAGGAAAATGATCCTTCCGTAGCGGTGATCGGATTCCCAGAGAGGTTTTTTGCTATGAAGTTGAAAGTTCCCGTGACGTATTTGCTTTCCTGATCGATTGAAGTAATGGTTATTTCTCCTGATCCATACGGATTTGTGTAAAATATGATCTGGTCTTTGTTTGAATAAGTGGCAAATTTGTGAATGTCAGATCCCAATTCATATGTACCCTCAGTGAATTCATCCACGGTAATCATGATAGTTCCCAGCAATGGATTGGACCCAACAATGCTCAGGTATCCTGAGTTGTAAGACGCATATACAACAGAGGTAGACCAATCATGACCATCCAGTTTGGTGGTCATTGAAATACTTTGCCCATTATCATTATTTTCTTTTTTACATCCGGTAACCATGATGCAGGATACAACAAATGAAAATAGTATGATAGTAGTCAGCGCTCTTCCCATGCGATTTGGGTTTTACCTGGTTTTGTCAATAAATATTTGCGAAGCAAATGTATTCATTAATCAGAGAATTTAATACTGGCGTATATGTTTTTTACCAGACTTTTATGGGATAAGTCAGCTTTATAAAGAATATATCTGCCTGATCAGTTCCACCATTAAGTGCTGCCTGCATCTGATCACGTGTGTAGATCAGGTAAACGGCACCAAAAGGTGGTTTGAAACGCCATCCGAAGAGACCATAAATATAAATGCGCTCAATATTGGTACTATTTTGTGCAAATACCTTCACCCAGATATCTTTGGTAAAATAATACTGTGCTGCAACAACATTGATCAGGGTGGAACTGTTGGTTGTATCCGGTGTGAAATTCACATAATCGGACGATAGCTCAAATGAAAGTTTATCTGAAACCTTAAAGTTTACCTCTCCGGTGATCAGGTAAAAGTCACGGTCGAAGTTTCTGCCAAAAGTATAACCTGCGCGTGCATTCGACCATTCATCCGTATTATATCCCAGGCTGAAGCTGTGTCTGTGATTGAAATAATCTTTTTCGAACAATTTATACTCATTGTTATATGCATAGGTGATGTTGAATTTATTCCTGAAGTAGAAGTTTACGAATTCGGTTACATACCAGCTTCTCAGTACTCCTTTCTGGCTCCAGAAAACATTATTGGCTGAAACCACTTCTATATATTCAAAAATATTATTTTGCAGCCACCATTTGTACTCAACATCCCCATCCAGTTCCAGGCGGTCGTCGTCGCGGATAAAGCCCGTCTGATTCACATTATCCATGAACTTATCACCTATGCTCGTAAATCTGATATGGTAATGATAAATATTGTTTTCTCTGGCAAAGCGGACGAAGAAAGCACTGGAGGATCGGAAATCACCCGGGAAACTGGTCACAAACTGGCCCGTAAGCTTCCATTTCTCACCAAGGTTGAACAGGTAATCCCCGCTAATGGATCGGGCATAGCCATCTTTCCATGTTTTATCGGCATATGTGAGCCCAACGAATGACGATTTCAGCACATCCCTTTTCACGCGTGCTGCCGTAAAAAATGCCGGAGGCATGCTGTCCTCCTCTATCTCAAGGCTTCTGACACTTAATAGATTGAAGCTGTACGGCCCAAGCTTGCCGCTCGTCTTGCCGCCGAAAGCAATGTCTTCGATACGACGTGAATAAAAAGTCCGGATTCTGGTCCGGTACATCTCATTTCCTTCAAGAAAGAAAATGCGCTTTTCAGGATAACTCAATTCATATCGTGTCAGGTTGATCTTTTCCTGGTCAGCCTCCACGGTTGCAAAATCAGGATTGATCGTAATATCAGCCGATGCACTGGAGCCTATCTGTAGCCGGATATCACCCCCGATGTTTGGTGTGAATTTATCATAAGTTTCAGTGAAATCATTGTTTTCGTATCGCATTGTCCCGTATGGGAAGAGCATTAAACTTGTCTTCCGTCTGGGTGTTTGTATATTGATTAGCATTCCGCTCTCCGATATCCGGAAATCCTGGGTCATGCTTCCCGACCAGTATGCGGTTTCAAAGTTCTCACGGATTATCCTTCCGAAATTTATGCCCCAATTCGTAGATCCTTTTTTGTAATTAAAACTGTTGAATGGTATAGAGAACTCAGCAACCCAATATCTTTCATGAACTTTTGCGGCACTTTCCCATTTCGTATCCCAGTTCACATCGGTAGTTCTTCCATCATCTGTGATCACAAAGTCGGTTTGGCTGCCCAATGGATTTAGCATAAAGGCATAGGCAGTCCTGTTGTCATTATAGGTATCAATCTGCAGCAGAGCAACATCATCGCTTTTGCTCAGCTGGTCGCGTGTCTGTATCCTGGATACAACACTTTCAGCTTCCTGGAAACATTTAAAGGCAACGTATATTTTCAGGCTGTCATACATAAAATACACCACCGTTCTACGACTGGCTGCCATTCCTTTCTGAGGCTCCAACTGAACGAAATCCACGGCACTGTCAGCAGCTGTATAGTAGCTGTTGTCGATGATACCGTCAACAAGCGGGGAGTGGGTTACCCTGGAGGCAGTAATTGATTTCTGAGCATAGGAGTAAAAGGAAAAGAGTAACAAACAGTAGAAAAATAGTAATTTCTTCATACAAAGGTTATTTGGCGAAGACTGTTGTCACGCAATGTAGACCGCATTGTCGAATATACTCTTTTTCCTGGAATTCAAACACGTTGTAATCTGTGCACTCGCTGCAGGCAAGCGCCAGCAATTGTCAATTATTATTTGATCAGCACAAACCTTCTTATCTGTACATAATCATCTGCTTGCAAGCGATAAAAGTATGTTCCATTTGCGAGTTTACTACCATCAAATGTCATTGTATGATCGCCAGAACTCTGCAATTCGTTAACCAGGTCAGCAACTACATTTCCGTAAATATCATATACTCTCAGATTCACTAATTGTGATTCAGGTATCGAGAATCGTATGGTAGTTAAGGAACTGAATGGATTCGGATAATTCTGTTCAAGCTGATAATCCTGTCCTGTTGAGATTCCATCCTCTACAGATGTTATTATGGATGGCGGAGCCATTAATATCCATTGTTTGGGGTCGATTACCAGGGCATCGCCGGGAAGGATAGCTGCAGAGCCTTCGCCATCTGTCATCTCAACAATCTGTTCCTCGCCATTAACCAATATCGGAATATCAACATCAAGCAATACATTGTTTTCTGTTTCCCAGGAGAACGTTGTTTCATCATATCCCCTGACGACAGTCAGAAATGGATATAAAGCTTCCCTAAAGAATACATCCCAGAAGGGATCCAGCTCAAGTCCGGTAACCTCTTCGGCCTGATCTTTCATGTCGTCCGTAGATAAAATCCTGCACAACCTGCCATTTGTATTGTCGAAGTCGGTTGAATCGGGATAAGCCCATCGCTCAAATAATTCA
>JBDLIJ010000279.1:0-3649 GCA_039714935.1 Bacteroidota bacterium
AGCTTCAGGGCAATGATTATAAGCTCAGGATTGCTGTAAATGAACGCCACTACTGGTGGGTCTTTCCAGTTGTCAAACTAAATGCTCCGAATTTTAACGAATGGCTGCGCGATATCGATCTTTCCCAGCTAAGTATGGGGGTTTTTGGCAGCCACAACAACCTTTTTGGATCCAGCCACCAGGCATCAATGGCTGCCTACATTGGTCCATCCTGGGCCATTGCAATGGGATATCGTATCCCCTGGATAGGCAAGAAACAAAAGAAGGGACTTACCATTGCGGGAGCATACAATAACCTGGCTGTAGTGGAATATGCCTCTGTCGGGAACAGAAGACAAATGCTCTATGAAAAGAACAGCTTTCGCTCAACAACTGTTGCTGCAAAGATGCAATTCAGGCCCGGGCTGTATCATTATAATACCGTTCGGTTAACAGCCAGGTATGTTGTGATTTCCGACTCTTTGTTTGCATTGAATCCACATTTTCTTGCCGGACAAAAAACATCAAATTTCAGTCTGAATCTATATGTAGACTATTATTATGATGCGCGAAATAATAAATCCTACCCCCTGGAAGGCTCCATGCTGAAAGTTTTTATTGATAAAAAAGGGCTTGGGGTTGGTTCCAGAGATGTTGACATTTTCTATTATGGCATTGATTTTCATTTTTATCAGAAAATCAGTGACAGGATTTATGCTGCTGAAATGTTTAAGGCAGTGAACTCGGCAGGGGAAGGCGAACCCTACCATTACCAGCAGAGCCTTTTTTATAAGAAAGATTTTATCAGAGGATATGACCTGTATACCGTAAAAGGCGATCAGATGTATTATTTCAGGAGCAATATCAAATATGAACTGGTAAAGCCCAGCGTAAAAAAGGTTAAGCCAGGCCAGGAGAAAAACAAGTTCAAAGCCATACAATATGCCTTCTACCTTAATTTCTTTGCTGATGTTGGCTATGTCACCAATCATTTTACAGAAAACAATCCCTTAAATAACAAGGCGCTATATAGCTGGGGTATGGGTGTTGATTTTGTAACCTATTACGATATGGTGATTCGTTTTGAATATGCTTTTAACTCCGCCTGGACATACGGTTTCTTTATTGGCTTCGGCATGCCCGTGTAAGAGATTTTTTATCTTTGTTTCAACCTACCTAGTTAATGATGAAAGATATAGTAATAACAGATGTTGAGATCATTAAGCTCAACATCCCGTATAAGGAACCATTTGTTATATCCCTGGGCGTAATACCGGCTGCGACAAATGTTGTTGTGAAGATTAACACCAATTCAGAGTTGTACGGAATTGGTGAATGTGCTCCTTTTGTATTCATTGTGGGCGAAACACAGGAAACTGTTTTCGAGCTGGCAAAACAGATCGCAGGGCTGCTTAAGGGCAGGGACCCCTTTGCCATTGAAGACCGTTTAACTGAAATTGATAAGGCGGTAAAAGGTAATTATACCATGAAAAGTGCCTTTGACATGGCATTATACGACCTGCTTGCCAAAAAAGCCGGACTTCCATTATATAAATTGCTGGGAGGTAGTAATAGCCGCGAAGTATATACCGATATGACCATAAGCATTGGATCGCCGGAAAAAATGGCAAATGATGCTTTGGGATTTAAAAATGAAGGCTTTCCTGCCATCAAGCTGAAGCTGGGCACTACAACAGATGAAGATGTGGCAAGAGTAAAAGCCATCAGGGAGGCAGTTGGCATGGACTATCCAATTAGAATTGATGCCAACCAGGGCTGGGATCCGGTCACAGCGATTAAAACATTGAATGAACTCGACAAATACAATATCGAGCACTGTGAAGAGCCTGTTCCTCATTGGAACAATAAAGAGCTTGCCAGGGTGAGGGAAAACAGCCCGATTTCAATTATGGCTGACGAATCAGTATTTGATCACCATGATGCCTTTCGCCTGGCGGGCATGGGTGCCTGTGATTACTTTAATATCAAGTTCTCAAAGTCGGGTGGGATAAATAATGCTCTGAAGATTGTGGCCATAGCCGAAGCTGCCGGCATTAAATGCCAGGTGGGCTGCATGTCAGAATCGAGATATGCACTGACAGCGCTGATGCATCTGGTTGCTGCCAGAAATAATATTGTGCATTTTGATATCGACTCTTCATTAATGCTTGCTGAAGACCCGGTTGTTGGCGGTATTGAGTATAAGGGAAGCGGGAAATGGGAGTTGGGTGATACAGCCGGAATTGGTGCCGGTTTCGATGAAGATTATTTAAGTGAGATGGAGAAAGTAATTGTTTAATCTGATAATCCCTCGTGGCTTGCCGCGAGCTTTCCCGATAAACCCCCCTGATCTTCAGGGGAGATGTGTCGCCTTGGCGGGACAGAGGGGTATTATATAAAGATCAGCGTTTTGGCATCTAAACAACCCTATATCATCGAGAGTACTACCGGTACAGAAACTACTGTCAACGGGAAAAAGTACCTTTATTTTGCCGGTACCGGATACTATCAGCTCAATGCCCATCCTGAACTTATTCAGGCTGCATCTCAGGCAACAGTAAACTTTGGTATTGGAAGCGCCACCTCAAGAGCAATTACCGGGACCACACCGCTTTTATTGGAAATTGAAAAAAAATCAGCTGAGTTTTTCGGAACTGAAGATGCCGCCTATCTTCCTTCCGGGTATTTAACCAATATTGCCGGGCTGAAAGCCCTGGATGCAATGGATACCTGTGATGTAATTTTCCTTGACGAAGGCTCACACTATTGTCTTGCCGAGGGAGCCATGACCACCGGGAAGAGGATAATCCGTTTTCAAAACCGCAATATTGACGATTTAAGATTTAAACTTAAGAATAATCTGCAGGCAAACGAAAGGCCATTGATTGCCAGTGACGGCCTGTTCCCCGTGTGGGCACAGCAGGCCCCGGTCGTTGCCTATCTGGAAATAGCTGAGAAATACAATGGCGTAGTCTGGGTTGATGATGCACATGGCGTAGGCATTCTGGGTGAGACCGGAAGAGGCACTTATGAGCATCTTCATCTGAGTTCAGATCGTCTGTATATGGGTGCTACATTATCTAAAGCTTTTGGAGCTTACGGAGGGATCATCCCGGGCAGATCAGATTTTATAGAGAAGATCAGGACCGGCAGTGTGATGACAGGCTCGAGTGCTCCCATGCATGCTGCTGTTGCTGCCGGGATCAAAGGACTGGAGATAGTGAAAAATAGCCCTGAGATGCGTGAGAAGCTCTGGGAGAATGCGCGCTACCTGAAAGAAGGAATGAAGTCGCTTGGCATAAAAGCTGATAACAACTGTTTGCCTGTGGTGGCCTTTGCTCCCGGTGATGCTGCCACCATGACAAACATACACCGTGCCTTAATGGATGAAGGGATATACATTCAGTATTCAAAATATCAGGGTTCAGGGGACGCCGGTGTATTGCGAATTGTTGTTTTTTCAACACATACAAAAGAACAGATTGACTTTCTCATCAACAGTCTGAGAAAAATAATTACGCCATAACATATCCCAGTATCAGGTAGATCAATGCTGTCAGGCAACCAGTGAACAGGGCATAGGGTAGCTGTGTCTTTACATGATCAATATGATCTGAAGCAGATGCCATGGATGAAATAATGGTAGTATCAGATATAGGCGAACAATGGT
>JBDLIJ010000280.1:0-3648 GCA_039714935.1 Bacteroidota bacterium
GCAAACAATCCAAAGTTATGTTCGTGCGTTGAGGCCGGAGGATTAACTGTGGGATCCCATTTTTCAACTTCGCTGAAGTGAAACAGGACAATGATATATTCAAAAAGATTCAGGTCTTTCAGTGCAGATTGATACTCGGGGTATATTTCAATAGAACCTTTTGTATCCGGCAATAAAATACCCTGACGGGGAGCACCGGTTTCTGTGTTATAGGAGGTATGAAACTTCCCTATGGGATGATATTGAATGGAAGTCGTATCCCCATTCTGGGCATGTGTATGGTTCGTATTAATCATATTTAGAAGCAGAATTATTACTATTATCCTTTGCATAGCCACCATTCGTTATTTCACCTTAATCCATTTTTTTCACTGCTTTTAATAAGCGAACATAGTTCTTCATGTGGTGGTGTTCTGTGAAATCAGAAAATCCGGCATCGCCAAGCAGGGTCTTCCAGTCGCGTTTGATAAAGTCAAAAGCATATTTGCATTCAATGGCCTTAAACACCCAGCGATGGTGAAAGGGCATGGATTTCATATCAAATTCGGCAAAATCGAGGATAAAAAAGCTTCCACCGGGTTTCAGGTGCCTGAAAGCATTTTCTATGACGGTGCTTCGAACTTCGTGCGGAAACCCGTGAATCACAAAACTGATAAATACCTTGTCGAATTTGCGCCCCAGATCAAAATCCACGTCAATGCGTTGTTTGATGTATCTTACATTTTCGCTGCTCCCGAGCTTCCCCAGGAACTGCTGTTCCATGGCATCTGAAATATCCAGGCCGGTAATATTTCCTTTCTCCCCCAGGTAGCCTTTCATGAGCAGGGCATTGCGTCCTGTTCCGCAACCCAGGTCAAGGATGGTATCATCGGGCTGTATCTCCATCTGTGCGATGGCTTCACGTATGAATCCCTTATACAGTCCCAAAGAGCCCACATTCATTACCTTATCATAATTCCTCGAAATGAAGGGTTTGAGTTCCACACCCGAATCGGGATAAATCTTCTTTGTCATCTTTCAGTCTGTTTAGTCCGGTTTATTACTATTTCTGACACTTGATTTTTTTGATAAAATAGAGGGCTGCGCTTAAGATCAAAATATAGACCATCACAAAAGCCCTGAATCCGAAATGCTCAATCAGCCAGCCTCCAAACAGGGGAAACAAGGCTGGCAGTATATTACCTGCTCCCGCAAAACCGGCATATATGGATCGCTTCTGAGTTCCTGATATTTCTAACAGCACCCCGTTCATGCTTATGGAATAAAGAGAGAATACCATTCCTCCTAAAATGAAAACAAAGCGAAGAACGGATAGATCCTGTATCACCAGGACCAGTATGGCCATTACAAGAGAAAACAGGACATTTACAATCAGGATTGAATTATATCTTATTCGGCGTGATACTAACAAAACCAGTAAGCTGATAAAAACAACCCCGATTACTTTGCTAATTAAAAAACTTCCTGTATCTGTCGCTTGTGCGTTGAAATTTTGTTTGGAATACAATACAATAAAAGGCATAAAGGAAATGGCAATACCCTGGGTATTGATAAACCCCAGGAAATACTTTAGTTTCTTATTTTGCCTGATTTCGGCACGAAGAATCTGAAAGAATTGCTTAACTGTTCCAATTTTGAAGTCCGAAGCAATGTGCTCCTTGATGCTCCAGAAGCCGCCTGAAGCCACCAGTAATAGAATCCCGCCTATAAAGAAGGAGTAAGCATAGTTTACCGGAAAAGCTTTTAGGGTAAGAACCTGTTTTGCCAGAAAGGCCGATATGATCACGGCAGTACCTGATATGATCTGCCGGGAAGAAAAGAAGCGTTTTCTTTTATCTTTAGAAATAGCTTTTCCCACGATATCCACATACCCGACATTCGCATATGCCCCTCCGAGGGAAAAAATGGTAATGAATATAAATGCCAGGTATAAAACAATAGAGTTTTGCTCATGATTTAAGGTGTAAAGCATGATACCCAGGGCAATAAGTGAAAGCAGACGGGCATTGATCCCTGTGAGGATAATTTTCTTTTTGTAAGTTTTGCTACTTATATGGGGAGCGAAGAATATCTGGGTAAAACTCGACCCTCCAGTCATGATGGCAGTCATTAAACCCACATGAAAAGCAGTACCTCCGGATTCAACCAGCATGGCGGGAATAATGGTATCTACATCCATGAAATTCTGGGCCAAAGCCAGAAAGCCTGCATGCCATAAAAAAGCATGAAAATTGTGCATCGATATCTTTTCCGGCACACTCATCTTTGGATGTTATGCTAAGCGGAGATTGTAAACTTTGTAAGAGTCCTTGTTGCTCTGAAGGTCCTGTTCAAGTGCTTTCTGATTCCTTAATAGTATATCGCAGGCATCCTCAACAGAACTTGTGGATATAAGAACAGGAATAAAGTGTTTATTGACCATATTAATATTCCTTCCAAATTGTTTTGATACCAGCACCTTTACTCCCTGCATCTTTAAAGTAGCAATGATGCTATTCCCTTTAAGTTTTGAGCCATGTGCTTCCGATTCGTCCATCAGCTTTGAATGATTAAGAAGCTCCGATTCATTTGTGAGTTTTTCATCATCCCATTGATACACCAGAAATTTATCGGCATCACCGAAATGCCTGTCCTCAAATTCATTCTTATTGCTTACCGCAAATGCAACCTTTATTTTCATTCCTTCCGTTTAAACCAGTTTTGTAAAATTCATATTCATAGCAAACTCCAGAGTAAAATCATCATCTCCGGATAATTCGATGTATTCTGTCCTGGCAAGTATGTGTTCTGTTCTTTTTGCAAATTCACCGGACTTCAAATATTGAAGCGCTCCAATCCCGGCACTGTTGCCTATTGAATGAATCCTTTTTTTCATTTCAAGAGGAAGAAGTCCAATTTTAACAGCAGACTCCGTATTTATATAGTTACCGAACCCACCGGCCAGGAACAATGCTTCAACACTGTTGAATTCTAAGCCTGCTTTCTTCAGAAGAATTTTAATACCGGAATATATGGCTGATTTGGCCAGCTGAATTTCACGTATATCTTGCTGAGAAATATAAATATTATCCGCTTGATGTATATGGAAATCTTCGGGCAATAATCCTTCTTCATCCAAGAAGCCGTTCTCAATTAAGTAGGCGATTATATCCACGATTCCGGACCCACAGATACCTGTCGGAGGTATATTGCCAATTACACCGTATTCATCCGGGCTATCGAAAACAGATACAGCACCCTGAACAGCACCCATGCCACAAACCAGGTTTGCACCTTCAAAAGCCGGGCCTGCGGCAGTGGCACAGGTGAAAATTTTGTCTCCGCTTACCAGGGCCATCTCCCCATTGGTGCCTATGTCCAGGAATAAGTAATTCTTGTAGGGAGATTTCAGTACAGCCAGGCCCGCAACAATATCAGCACCTACATAGGCGGAGATACACGGTATGGTGGTCAGTCGGGCATTATTATTAATGTTGAGATCCGTTTCCTCCCCCCTTATAACCTGCTTATCGGTAAATTCTGGGGTGAAAGGTGCAAGAGCGATTGATTTGGGATCTACTCCTAATAAAAGATGGAGCATGGTTGTATTCCCGGCGATGGCAATTCTGGTAAAATCGCTTTCTTTTAATCCCCTGTCATTCTTAAACA
>JBDLIJ010000281.1:0-3642 GCA_039714935.1 Bacteroidota bacterium
CACGCGAAGCCGTTGCTGCCAGTGGACTACCCATGGGGGTGGATGTGGAAATATCATGCATCGCTTCGCGATGAATAACAAAGAACGAAAAACAAAAAATAATCCAGGATCCAGGAACCAGTATCAAATTAAAATAGCATGAAAAAAATAATCTTTTCTATCACGTTAGTTGTAAGCATTTTCCTTTCAAGAGCCGATGAAGGCATGTGGATCCCACTATTGCTGGAACAGCTCAATGAAAAGGAAATGCAGGATATGGGCTTTAAGCTCACGGCAGATGATATCTATAGCATTAACCATAGCTCTATGAAAGATGGGATCGTGATCTTTGGTGGTGGCTGTACGGCTGAAATCGTCTCCGACCAGGGGCTTATCCTTACAAATCATCACTGTGGCTATCGTACCATACAACGACACAGTTCGCTTGAACACGATTACCTTACCGATGGTTTTTGGGCCATGAGCAGAGCGGAATAACTTGCAAACCCGGGATTGACGGTAACATTTTTAGTCAGAATGGAAGATGTGACAGAAAAAATGCTTGAAGGTGTCAGCGTCGGCATGACAGAAGCTGAAAGAGCGAAAAAGCTCCGGACCAATGCCGACACTCTGGAAAAGGAGGCAGTTAAGGATACCCACTATAAGGCACGCATAAAATCCTTTTATCACGGAAATCAATATTATTTATTTGTGACCGAGGTGTTTGAAGATGTAAGGCTGGTTGGTGCACCCCCTTCTAACATTGGGAAATTTGGTGGTGATACCGACAACTGGATGTGGCCACGTCATACCGGCGACTTCTCAGTATTCAGGATCTATGCCGACTCTACTAACAAGCCAGCCCAATACGCTGAAAATAATGTACCCTATAAACCGAAGTTCCATTTCCCGATCAACATACAGGGGGTGGAAGAAGATGATTTTACTTTCGTTTTTGGTTACCCGGGTGCTACACAGCAGTATATTCCGGCATGCAGGGTAGAACATATTGCCGGCGTCATAAACCCGATCAGGATCGAACTTCGGGATCAGCGTCTGAATATAATTAACAAATATATTGAGCAGGACGACCTGGTGAGGATACAGTATTCTGCCAAGGCCGCTGGCATTGCCAACGGGTGGAAAAAATGGATCGGGGAAAACAAAGGTATCACCCGTACAGGGGTCATTGAACGTAAGAAAATTCATGAAAGGGAATTCACATGGTGGGTAAATACCAGTCCCGACAGGAAAAATGAGTACGGCCGGATCATAGATTCCTTCAACGAGCTCTATGAACAGGTCTCCCCCGTGGAGAGAGAGATGACCTATATTGCAGAGTCCCTGTTTGGCATAGAGCTGATCCGCATGGGCCGATATTTCGACAGGCTGGTAAAAGCTTCGGAAAATAAAGATGCCACTGAAGAAGAAATTCAAAAGGCGGTTCAAAGTCTTAAAAGGACCTCCGGTTCGTTCTTTAAGAATTACCATCAGCCACTTGATAAAGAAACTTTTATTGCCATGGTGACAGCCTACCTTAAACTGGCTGACCCGGCCTATCGCCCGGAAGAGATAAACATAGTGGATAAAAAGTATAAAGGCGATGTGGTCGCTTTTGCTGATAATATGTACAGCGAGTCTTTTCTTGCATCCGAAGAGGATGTGAACAAATTCCTGGATGATTATAAGCAAAAAGATTATAAAAAGATCAAGAATGACCCCGCCTACAGGCTCGCTTCAGCCTTTGCCGAAAAATACAACAGTGACATCCGGCCGCTGGTGATGAAATACTATGCCGAGGATGACAGCCTGCAGAGGATATATATGAAGGGATTGATGGATTTTCAGCCCGACAAGCGTTTTTATCCTGATGCCAACTTCACCCTGAGAGTGACATATGGAAAAGTAAAGGGTTTCGAGCCGCGTGATGCTGTTACTTACAAGCATTTTACAACGCTTGAAGGTATTATGGAAAAAGAGGATCCAAACATCTATGATTATGTGGTGGAAGACCGCCTGAAAGGTCTGTACGAAAACAAAGATTATGGGCGATATGCAGATAAGGATGGCAGCATGCATGTGTGCTTCATCGCTACCAACCACACCTCAGGCGGGAATTCAGGGAGCCCGCGATTGAATGATATGGGCGAACTGATCGGTATCAACTTTGACCGCTGCTGGGAAGGGACTATGAGCGATATCGTTTATGATCCTGAGATGTGCAGAAACATTTCCATTGATATTCGGTATTGCCTGTTCATAATTGACAAGTTCGCAGGGGCAGGCCACCTTGTGGAGGAGATGACCCTTATTGACTGATGAGATCTTGATGAAAAGATAATTATAAAGCGTTGAAATATGAGTGTTTCGGATAAAAAGGATAGACTTTTTGATGAGTTTCCACGGCTTGGCACTCCTGAATGGGAAAAGGCAATCGAGAAAGACCTGAAGGGAGCTGATTACGATAAAAAGTTGATCTGGAAGACTGACCAGGGATTCTCAGTAAAACCATATTACCGTGAAGAACACCTGGAAGGTATAGCTGGAAAGGATACTTTGCCTGGCGAATTCCCTTTTGTCAGGGGGAATAAAGCTAAAGGCAATGACTGGTACATACGTCAGAACATTCGTGTAAACAAGATCGGGGATGCCAACGAAAAAGCCCTCGACATCCTTATGAAAGGTGTTGATTCCCTTGGTTTTGTACTCGACGACAATAAGGAATACAGTCGTGAAGACATTGACGGCTTATGCCGCAATATTTTTGCAGAGATCGTTGAACTTAATTTCATCTGTGGCCGGCAGGCTGAGAATATCGCAAATATATTCTATGAACTGGTTAATCAGTACAATCGTGATTTTACTAAAGTACGAGGATCTGTAAACTACGATCCGCTTGGCAGGCTTATCATAAAAGGGAACTATTATCGATCCTTCAACGATGATATTGAAAGCTGCAAGCGAATGCTGCAGGCCACTGCCAACCTTCCCAATTTCACGGTGATCAACGTAAATGGCAGGAATTTCCATCATGCCGGTTCTTCAATCGTACAGGAACTGGCTTTCAGCCTGTCGGCAGGTGTGGAATATCTCACACAATTGAGCGAACGAGGCTTGTCGGTTGATAACATTGCTCCCGGTATGCGTTTTAATTTCTCGGTCGGGCCCGATTATTTTATGGAGATAGCCAGGATCAGGGCAGCCAGACATCTCTGGGCTATGATCGTGAAGGCTTATGGGCCAAGTAATGATAAGGTAGGACGCATGAGCATACATACTGAAACGGCCTCATGGAATATTACGGTATACGACCCATATGTGAACATGCTTAGAACCACAACAGAATCCATGTCGTCGGTGATCGCAGGTGTTGATTCACATACGGTAAAACCTTTTAATTCGGCATATACACGTCCGGATGATTTCAGTGAACGTATCGCCCGCAACCAGCAATTGCTGCTGAAGGAAGAAACATACCTTGATAAGGTGGCCGACCCGGGAGCGGGGTCCTACTATATTGAAAACCTCACCGATACCCTAATATCCGGGGCATGGGAACTGTTTCTGCAGACTGAAGAAAAAGGCGGGTTCCAGAAAGCCCTGATCGAAGGTTACATACAGGCAGAAATTAAAAAGACTGCCGGCAGGAGGCTTTCAAACCTG
>JBDLIJ010000282.1:0-3638 GCA_039714935.1 Bacteroidota bacterium
ATATTCTCGACATCAATCTGCTTGACACGGCATGATAATATGTACGATCAACTCCTTCAGTTTTGTTTATTAAAGAAGTTCCCAACTTTATGTGATGTAGCGCATCTGTATAATTCCCGCTGCTGGCATACATATTTGAAATAGAGATGTGTGCCAGCATCTGGCCCCTGGTATATTCAAGCTCTTCAGCCAGGATCAGCACTTCCAGGATTGCATCATTAGCCATTCGCTTATATTTGTTTACCCCTGATTCTATAGCAATACCATAGAAACGATACAGGGCATCTACTTTATTCGTACCATTTGAGGTATCGACAATATATTGGAGACTGTCAAAAACGCACTCATATCTAATATTATCAACATTTTGACCAAATGATTGTATCCACAATAAACATGAGGCGAGGAAAAATAAGTTTCTGGGGAATATGATTTTAGTTATAGTTGCTCTGATATGTAATATTACTAAAACAAGAATGTTCATCATTGAGCTATCCTTTCAAGCAATTGCATCAGCTGATCCCTTTTTCGGGAAGCGACAGGAATTTTCAAATCCCGGTCCATTACCAGGTACCCGCCATCTTCTCGCTCAAAGCGCTGAACTAGTCCAAGATTCACCAGGTATGATTTATGCACCCTGAAGAATCCATATTCTTCAAATAATTCTTCATAATCCACCAGGGGCCTGGAGATAAGTATTTCACAGGAGTTTTTTATGTAGAAACGGGTATATCCACTATCTGCTTCGCAGTAATAAATCTCACTTATTGGAATCATATGGATGCAGTCGGCCGTTTTAAGCAGGATCTTTTTTTCTGCCTGGCCATTATTCTTTAGATTTTCCTTCAGTTGGGTCAGTTGCTCATCCTGGTGTTGGTCGATCTCTTTTTGTGCGTTTCCAACAGCGCTGATCAATTCCTCCGGATCTACCGGTTTCATGATATAGTCCAGTGCACTGAACTTGATGGCCTTAATTGCAAACTCCTGGAAGGCTGTAATAAATATTACCCTGAAATTAATTTTATTTATCTGTTCCAGGAGGTCAAACCCAGTACCATCATCCATCTTAACATCAAGGAGTACCAGGTCGGGGTTCAGAGATTCTATTTTCGCTAATCCTTCACTTACACTGCCTGCCAGACCGATCACCCTCGCACCCTTACAGTAGGCACTCACGATCTCTTCGATCATTAAACGGATTTTTAATTCATCATCGATGATCAGAACCCTGAGCATGATTAAGTAATTTGGATTTCAAATATAAAAATAGAAAAAAAAGTTGAATGATGATATCCAAATTATTAATCGTTAGTGAAAATTGGTAGTGACGAATTGTGAATTAAGATTAAATCGAATGTCTTCATTACCAATCTACATTGAATTTGTTGAGATTATTTCAACAGGTTCAGGGTTTAGAGAATGATGATATCCTAATGATAAATGATTAGTATGATTGGTAACAAGGAGTTATGAATTATAAATTACTCGAATTTCATCGATACAAATCTTCACTAATTATTAGGATCTAATCATTATTCATTCATAATATTTTCATAAGCATGCCTGTTATCATGCATTTTTTCCGTACTTTTGTTGATTCTTATAAAAAATGTCAAGTACTTAATAATCAGAAATATATATAAAATTTTAACTATAATGAGCAATCAGAAGCATGTTTACACATTCGGAAACAAAACAGCCGAAGGAAATACAACAATGAAAAACCTGCTGGGCGGCAAAGGTGCCAACCTGGCGGAAATGAACCTGATAGGTGTTCCGGTGCCTGCCGGATTTACTATTACTACCGAAGTTTGTAACGATTATTATGTAAAAGGAAGAGAAAACACCATCGAAGCCATCAAAGCCGAGGTTGAACAGGGTGTTAAATTCCTGGAAGAAGTGATGGGAACCACATTCGGCAGCAACGAAAACCCACTCCTCCTCTCTGTACGCTCCGGTGCCAGGGCCTCTATGCCGGGCATGATGGACACCGTACTAAACCTGGGCCTCAACGATGCTGCTGTTGAAGGCATTGCAAAGAAATCAGGCAACGGAAGGTTTGCATGGGACTCATACCGTCGCTTCGTACAGATGTATGGCGATGTGGTGATGGACATGAAACCTGCATCCAAGGAAGACCACGATCCATTCGAGGTGATCATCGAGCAGATGAAAAAAGAAAAGGGTGTTGATCTCGACACTGACCTCAGCACCGACGACCTCAAAGAGATGGTTCGCCGCTTCAAAGCTGCTGTGAAAGAAAATACAGGAAAAGACTTCCCCACCGATCCATGGGAACAGCTCTGGGGCTCTGTCCTGGCCGTATTCGACTCATGGGGCAACGATCGTGCTGTATATTACAGGAAACTCAATAACATCCCCGACGAGTGGGGAACAGCCGTAAACGTTCAGGCCATGGTATTTGGCAACATGGGCGAGAATTCAGCCACAGGTGTTGCCTTTACGCGTGATGCCGGAACAGGTGAAGATATTTTCAACGGTGAATACCTCATCAATGCACAGGGCGAAGATGTGGTTGCCGGTACCCGCACCCCACAGCAGATCACCAAAGAAGGATCACAACGCTGGGCAGAGCTGGCCAATGTAAGTGAAGAAGAGCGTGCAGCCAGTTTCCCGTCACTGGAAGAGGTGATGCCGGAGATATATAAAGAGCTGGACGATATCCAGCAAAAGCTGGAAGACCATTATAAGGATATGCAAGACCTTGAGTTTACCATCCAGGACGGCCGCCTCTGGCTGCTCCAGACACGTAACGGTAAGCGTACCGGTGCTGCCATGGTTCGTATTGCCATGGAGATGCTGGCAGAAGGCAAGCTGGACGAAGAAACTGCTCTTCTGAGAAATGAACCCAACAAGCTTGATGAATTGCTTCACCCTGTCTTTGACCAGGAGGCTATCCAGGCCGGAGAAGTAGTGGCCAAAGGCCTCCCTGCCTCTCCCGGTGCTGCCACAGGCCAGATCGTATACCATGCCGATGATGCCGAGGAATGGGCTGAAAATGGTAAAGACGTGATCCTCGTACGGATCGAAACATCTCCCGAAGACCTGAAAGGCATGAACACAGCCAATGGCATTCTTACTGCCCGTGGCGGGATGACATCACACGCAGCCGTTGTGGCACGTGGAATGGGGAAATGTTGTGTGTCAGGTGCAGGCTCCGTGAAGATTGACTATAAAGCCCGTACCATGGAAGTGGATGGCAAATCGTATAAAGAAGGTGACTGGATCTCACTGAACGGAACAACAGGTGAAGTATATGATGGCAAGATCGCTACCATCGACCCAGAACTCAGCGGATACTTTGGTCAGCTGATGGACCTGACCGACAAATACTCCACCATGCTCGTTCGCACCAATGCCGACACCCCTCACGACAGCCAGGTAGCCAGAAACTTTGGCGCACAGGGCATCGGGCTCTGCCGTACTGAGCACATGTTCTTTGAAGGCGACCGCATCAAAGCCATGCGTGAGATGATCCTCGCTTCTGATGAAGAAGGCAGAAGGCAAGGTCTGGAAAAGCTGCTCCCCATACAACGTGAAGACTTTGAAGGCATCTTTGAAGCCATGCACGACCTTCCGGTAACGGTTCGTCTGCTTGACCCTCCCCTGCATGAGTT
>JBDLIJ010000283.1:0-3635 GCA_039714935.1 Bacteroidota bacterium
ACCTTCTTGGCGGGGTACTGGTGAATACTGACCACCACGGCGGCGATCATCTCTCCTCCTTCTCTGATGGTCAAGAGTCGGGTAAGACCGTTCATCAGCATCAATAATGGCCATACTGAAATCAATCAGTTTTTTGGAAATTATTATTTCTTTTTTTGAAAATTCCGACATTGGAATATGCTTTTTGTGTTATATAACAAAGATAGGATAATAAAGAGATGGTGCGAGCGAACAAATTAAAGCAGAACGATGTTATATTTATTACTTAATTTTGTTTTTTAATTATAATACCCTCTGTCCCGCTAAGGCGGTACATCTCCCCTGAAAATCAGGGGAGCATATTAGGAAAGCTCGCGGCAAGCCACGAGGAAATGTTTGATTCATAAAATGTTTTTAAACAAGACAACAAAATATGCCATCAGCCTGCTGGCATATATGGCAAACAAGCCCCATGAACGTTTCTCTGCGGAGACACTCCATCACGAACTAAATATTCCCAGAAGGTATCTCAGGTTATTACTAACTGACCTGTCGAAATACGGATTTATTTTAAGTTCCAGGGGCAGAAATGGCGGATTTTGCCTTTGCAGAAACCCGGAAGATATCAGTATTGCCCAGGTCATAGATTCTCTGGAAGGGCTCTCCAACTATGATACATGTTTTTTTGGAATACAAAATTGTAAGAATGAGAAGCCCTGTTCCATGCATAAAACCTGGAATGATACCCGTAGTATTCTTATCGAATCACTGAGTAATACTTCCTTATCTGAGCTTGGGAATAACTGCATCATAAAATTTTGATTTTTTTTCGCATTAATTACTACATTTGCATGGTAATTTAATCATTAACTAAATTTAATCTACCATGGTTGATTCTTCACTAGTACTTTGGGGGCAAACAGTTGCATATACATGTTATGCCATTGCAATCATTCTTGTAATAGGATGGTTTGGATTTGCCATTACTCGGAAAGGGAAAGGGAATAAGGTTAGCAAAACGCTATTCTATTCTTTCACAGCACTCCTTGTTATTCTGGGTGTATCCCTTCACATTGTTACCTACAACACCATTCCATGGGTGTCCATGGATCTTGACAGGAAAAATATCGAGGCTGACCAGGTGTTCGATATCACAGTTGAAAACCATCAGTTTATACTTCCACAGGAAAAGTTTATCATCAACTGTGGTGAAAAGGTGATGTTCAATGTTACATCAAATGATCTCACTTACGGCTTTGGCCTTTTCCGGCAGGACAATTCAATGTTGTTCCAGATGCAGGTTGTCCCGGGGCATGTTAACGATATTCTTTGGGAGTTTAAACGAAATGGTGTTTATACCATTCGGTCCACTGAATACTCCGGACCGAAAGGATATCAGATGATCGTGAAAGATGTTGTTCATGTGATCGGATGTGAGGAATAATTGTTCAAACTAAAAAAATACTGATTATGAGTTATATAAATACTTTAATGAACGGTGAGCAGTCGGTTTTTAATGCTCGCAGGCTAACGCCTATGCAAAGGATCACCCTGCGTTTCGTAGTGGTGGGGCTGCTTTACTACGGACTGTCAGCCATTGAGGGGATGATCATGCGAATTTATGCGATCGAACCTATTCCCGCGCTTAGTACAGACCACTATTTTGCGATCCTTACGGCCCATCCTCTGGTGGGAATATTTGGTTCTACTTATTCTATTGTATTTGGAGCATTTTTATTTGTAGTACCATTTATGATGAAGAAACCATTGTGGAGCATTAAGCTTGCTAATGCTACTTTCTGGCTGATCACGATAGGTACTTTTGTATTCTGGTTTGCAGGTTTTCTAACCCATTATGCACCATTATATACGCTATACTGGCCACTCCCTGCCGATTTCACACAGTTCAACCCACTGAGCGGAGCTATATTTATTCTTGGTATCGCCATAGTCATGCTTGGCACTGTTTTCTTTGTGATCAACATTTTCAAGACTATCGCCTACACCCCGGAGGGATGGGAAAAGCAGCCATCGGGAGCACTCCTTGCCGATGCTATCGGGTATAGCGGATTAAGAAATCTTTTCAAAGGTAAATCCAAACAAAAGGATCACCTTGTTGACATTCCTGTGGCGGCGATTGCCAGGGGTACTGTCGATACCGCTCTTAATGCAGGTATTATCCTTTTTACAGGTGTCCTGATCCTGGTATATATGGTGGCAGCTATTATGGGCTTCGACCTGAAAACCACCACTGTGGACGCGCTTTTATACAAAAACTGGTTCTGGTGGGGACTTGACCTCATTGCCGATGGCCTTGTGCTGATCTTTGTGGCTGGTACATGGTATCTTCTGGCCATGATGATCACCGGCAAGAAGATCTTTATGCAGAATATTGCACGTGCAGCCCTGCTGGTAGAGCTGGTCGTATCCTGGACAGTATGGTCACATCACCTGCTTTCCGACCAGGCACAGCCAGGCATACTGAAGATCGTTTCCGGTGAACTTGTTACTGCCTTTGAGCTGATTACCCAGGGTCTTGCCTTTTTTGTTACCCTGGCTACACTCTGGCTGGCCAGGCCACTGAAGATGACCAATGAACTGAAGTTTTTACTGGGTGGGCTGCTGGGCTTTGCTCTCGCTGTCCCTGCAGGGATTATGCAGGCCGATATCGGGCTCAACAGGATATTGCACAATACACAATGGATCATGGGGCCACACGTTCATGTAGCCATCCTGGTTGGTTTAACTATGACGTTGTATGCTGCCATCTACGTATTATTCCCCCTTGTAACAAACGGGGCTAAGCTATACAGCCAGAAGCTGGCTAACTTCCATTTCTGGGCACACCTGATCGGTGGCATAGGCATGGGAGCCTTTATGGGCATGGCCGGCCTCAAAGGGATGCTCAGAAGAACCATATACTTTGAAGGTGAATTCAACCTTTACATGATACTGGCAGGAATATGCGGAGCTTTGCTGCTGCTGGCATTCCTGGCATTCCTGTATAATATTATTATGAGTGTCGGAGTTAATGGCCTCATTGGAATATTCAGGCCATCACCGAATAAGACAAAAGACTTGTTACCAGCTGATACTGAATAAATAATATAATCAAAACTAAAAAAGGCGCTCTAAACAGGCGCCTTTTTTAGTTTTTAGTTTAAAGTTTTAAATTTGTATAGGATTTAGCCTATTATGCTTTCATCCCTCAGCTAAATCACTTTAAAATGATTTTTGCACGATCTGTATTGCTATTACTACTGATTTGTAATAAATAAATGCCTGAGGGAAAGTCGCTAAGGTCAATCTTAAGGATATTCGCACCTTGGCTGCAGACATTTTTCTGCCACACTTTTTGTCCTGAAATTGAATATACTTCACAGCTTACCGATTCGTTTACAGGCAGTATAAATTTGATATGAAAAGTTCCTGAACAAGGGTTGGGGTAAAGCGTGGTGATCATTTTACTGTCGATTTCATTTATCGGGGGATCCGTTATTCCGACCCATACCGGTGCATCAAATTCATAAGCACCCATGTCGATGATAGCAGATCCGTTTCCATCGCCGTCCCAGATGCGGACATTGCCAAGAATATCGTATGGAAGAATTGAAATCCCTGTTGTATCGGGATATTTCGAACTCGACGCTGAGCAT
>JBDLIJ010000284.1:0-3622 GCA_039714935.1 Bacteroidota bacterium
GTGCTGAATATAGGCCCAGGTTGATGGCTATGGCAGGCCAGAGCCCGAAGGCCTCATAGCAACTGAAGAGAAGCAGTCCGCGGAAGAGGTATTCGTAGCCCGCCAGGTAAACAACCCAGCCGCCTGCTGCAAGCAGTATCGTGGCCGGCCCCCATTCCTGCTTCCTTAATTCAGGATACATTGCTATAATATCCGGCTTTCTGGAATTGAACAGGTTCAGCAGAATCAGGAGAAAGGAGATGCCGGCAATCCAAACCCAGAGCGTTCCTGTTCCGCCCCGGGAAAATCCAGCTGATGATGGGTCAAAACCCAAAAATATCCACGCGGCGATGCCGGGTATGATGCCCAGAAGAAATAACCCACTGGCTTTACGCCATATAAAAAGGGAAGTCAATCCGGCATTCTTATTTTTTCTGGCTTTTAGCTCCATCTTTTCAAGTATAAAGAAGTATACAAGCGATGCTGTTACGGTGGCTGCTATGGCAAAGACAGCTTGTTGTTCTGTGAGGTTCATGGCTGTATGTTTTATTGAATGATTAAATCAAATTGGCTTTAGCTCTTTGTGTAAAACCCTGGCCATCAAATTCATTCGCCAGCTTTCAGGAACCCAGCGAAAAAGAAAGCGGTTGATCCTGCTCATGATCCCGGGCACGATCACCTTCTTTCCCCGTTCTGCGCCATCCAGGGCAAGTCTGGATATTTTCCTTGCTGTCAGAATGCCGATACGTGCCAGAGCGCCCTGCCTGATGATCCGCCTGACCACATCCGGATTTGTCATAATAGGACCTGGAGTCAATACCACTACACGTACACCGCTTTCACGCAGTTCCTGGCTGAGACTCCTGGAAAATGAATAGATAAAGGCCTTGGAGGCAGGGTAAATGCTTTTATATGGCATAGGGGAGAAGGCAGCTATGCTGGCAACATTGAGGATCAATGCCTTTTTGTGTTTTTTAAGCTCAGGAACCAGCATCCTGCACAGCATCGTGGTCGCCCTTATATTAAGATGTATGATGCGGTCGAGGTATTCCGGTTCAGATTCCTCGAAGCGGCTGGGGCCTCCTATTCCGGCATTGTTGATCAGCTGGTCAACAGAAAAGTTTGAAAGTATCTCTCTGACAAGCTTATCCAATGCATGTTCATCCGTGAGATCACATTCACGTGCTACCGCACTGACACCGTACTTGCTTTCCAGTTCATTGCATACTTGCTGCAGCTCAGGTCCCGGCAGTGCGATGAGTATCAGGTTGTGGCCGCGTCGGGCGCTTTCAATGGCCATCTCCTTGCCCAGGCCCATGCTGGCCCCGGTTACGATGGTATAATTTTTTCTTGTTTTCATGACAACTGTGGTTTTAATTTCTTATACATAATACCCCTGGCGAGATAATAGGAGCCGATGGTGAGCGGAATGCTCAGGATCAAACCACCAATGAGCAGCGAGAGGAATACGTCGGCATTCCCCAGGAACAGGTTCATGACGGAGCTGAAGCTCATCTTTGATGGTAGTTCAAAGCTGTTGCTGAAGCCACACACCTCTTTCCCAACGAAATATGCCAGGGCGTAGAAAAGAGGTCCGGTCAGGTAGTTAACCTGTAAGATACCCATTACACAGGCCATCTTGCTCCACTTAGCCAGCCAGACGACAGGCAGGGCCACCAGCCATTTAAATCCTATAAATGGCGTTGTGCTCATAAACACACCAAAAGCAAAACCATAGCAGACCTTCAAAGGATCCGCCTTAATACCCTGCAGCTTGCTGACAACTGCCTTTACCGGATTGAATTTTATTTTTTTCATGGCTTATCGATTTTATACTTCAAAGTTACCTGTACTTACACCCATAGTGAAATGACTTAACAGGGTAATATCCTGAGATCCTGCATCAAGTGCACAGATGAAATACGATGGGGATGAGAATTAAGAACCACTCATTTTGAAAAGCAGAAAATGATGGAAATATTTAAATTTTAAGAAAAAAATAAATGGGATTTGCAGAAAATGCAATTTACCCGTCATTAACTGTACATCACTGCTATTTTATTGTTAACAACTTGTTAAATAATTCATATCCAGGATTATAATAGTTAATCTTGTAAGCAGCACCAGGATTATTTTATTTTTCCTATACACAAAAACCACAATTAATTTTTGAAATCCTTCAAGCATGAAAGGCATTGGTCCGGCATTGCTTGAAGCGCAAGTAATGCATTATTACAAAGATGTTTGCTTGTATGTGTATAATTTTCAATTATTAATAAACCATTTAAACTATTGAGCTATGAACAACATGATTAGTTTACCAGCCAGAAGGATTATCCTTCTTATTCCAATTATTTTACTGTGTATGTCATTATCAGCACAGGAGAAAAGCGATTATGCAAAGGCAAAGGCGGATATTGTTCAAACATTCGGACTCTTTCCCTCTATGTTTGAGGCATTTCCACAGCATGCATTATCAGGAGCATGGGAAAACTTTAAGCAATTGCACAGTCCTGACAACAAAATTCCGCCCAAATACCGTGAGTTGATTCAATTGGCTGTTGCTTCACAGGTTCCATGTGAGTATTGTATATATTTTCATGCTGCCTCTGCCAGGATGTTTGGTGCAAGCGAAGATGAGATCAAAGAGGCCGTTGCCCAGGGAGCAACAAGCAGGCATTGGAGCATCGTACTGAAGGGCAATCAGGTTGATTTTGAAGAATTCAAGAAAGAGTTTCATGCTATGATGGATTACATGGCAAAAAATCAGAGTGAATAATATTGAAAGGAGATTAATTCAGATTATGTGATAATTAGCTGCCTTCTGGCAGCTTTTTTTTTGTCAGATCGTTTTAAGCACTCAATTGCCAGGATGGGATTACGTGTTATGGTGCCAATGCCAGCAGGTCCTTCCTTCCCCCGGGTATTCGGGGCCCTCAGGGTAACAGTTTGGGTTTATTGGCTGATTGATCAAAGTCCCACCCAACACCCAAAACTCAACACCCAACATTTACATTTGATAAGATTGGCTATTTTTGTATCATATTAATGAAAGCAGTAAAAAGAATATAAAAAGTAATATTAGCATTATGTCAGAAATAAAAGGAAAAATCATTAAGATCATCGATCCGGTAAAAGGAGAAGGTAAGAATGGGCCGTGGAAAAAGCAGGAGTTTATTTTTGAAACCGAAGGTCAATACCCCAAAAAAGTATGTATTGCAAATTGGAATGACAAAGTCTCAGCTGATGATTTAAAAATGGGAGAGGAGTATACCGTCAGCATCAATATTGAAAGCAGAGACTACAATGACAGATGGTACACGGAGATAAAGATGTGGAAAGTTGAAAAATGAAAGGTTATGGCTTCTTTTTACTTTTGATGAAGCCAGCCAGCATGGAGGATATTTCTATTGCTTCGTTGATCCATTTGGTCGCTGTTTCTTTGTCGATATATTCGATCTCTCTACCGACATAGATCTGGGTTCTCAGTTCGCCGCAGGAACCTTTTGCATAGCCGAGAAACCTGATACAGTCCTTGGCAGACAAGCGATCGACGCCTTCCGAAATATTGCTCGGCACAGATAGGGCGGATCTGGTTATCTGATCCCGAAAGCCCCAGTCGTTCAGGTCTCGTAATTCTCGG
>JBDLIJ010000285.1:0-3608 GCA_039714935.1 Bacteroidota bacterium
CACGTGTGATCTTGGTCAGCGCACGGGTATCGATCCCGTAAATCCCCGGTACCTTGTTTTCCGTTAACCATTCATCCAGGCTTTTTACCGCGTTCCAGTGATTATATTTGAAGGAGTAATCGGAAATGATAAGTGCGGTTATGTGTACCCTTTCCGATTCGAAATACTTCAGCATTTCATGCTCTGTGGCATTGCCGGGTACGCCATAATTCCCCACAAGAGGGTAGGTCAGGGTCAGGATCTGTCCACTGTATGAGGGGTCGGTAAGGCTTTCCGGGTATCCTGTCATGGCAGTATTGAATACCACCTCGCCGGAGACGGATCCCTTATACCCAAATGAGAAGCCCTCGAATATTGTCCCGTCTTCAAGGATCAGTTTTGCATCTGGCTTCTTTTGCATATTGATTAAATTGAGGTCGAATAAAGATATAAAAAAAGCGGCCCCGAGTGCTCGGGACCGCTTGGATAATTATGCGAGATTGTGTTTTTTGACGAAATCGTCGATGAGGCCTTTCAGGTCCGGATAGCCTATCTCCTGCAGGTCGCAGTAAACCCTTGTGTTGGGCTTTTTGATATTGATGATCCTGTTCAGGTCGATAGGAGTACCGATAACCACGGCATCACATTCTACATTATTTATAGTGGTTTCAAGGTCTTTCAGTTGTTCTTCACCATATCCCATGGCCGGAAGCAGTGTTCCGATCTTAGGATAGATATTGAAAGTTTCGCTGAGTTTGCCAACGGTGTAAGGGCGTGGGTCAATGAGCTCGGCGGCACCGAATTTCTGTGCGGCAACCGTACCAGCACCGATCTTCATCTCACCATGTGTGAGGGTTGGACCGTCTTCCACCACCAGTACCTTTTTGCCCTTGATCACTGAAGGATCGTCAACCTTAATAGGTGAAGCTCCATCAATTACAACGGCATCGGGGTTAACCTTGGCAATATTGTTTCTCACTTCCTGAATACCTTCCGGTGAGCCACTGTCCATCTTGTTGATGACAACGGCATCAGCCAGGCGCAGTGTAACCTCTCCCGGATAGTAGGTAAGTTCATGACCGGCACGGTGAGGATCCACTACAGTGATGTTGAGGTCAGGGGTATAGAAGGGGAAATCGTTGTTTCCGCCATCCCAGATCACTACATCACAACCATCAGGATCTTGCTCAGCTGCACGGAGGATGGCTTCGTAGTCAACACCGGCGTAGATCACGTTTCCGCGAACCACATGGGGCTCGTACTCTTCCATTTCCTCAACGGTGCATTTGTGTTTGGCAAGGTCATCAACAGTTGCAAAGCGTTGTACTTTCTGCTCTACGAGGTCGCCATAGGGCATAGGGTGACGAACGGCAACTACCTTGAGGCCTTTTTCCATGAGAAGCTCGATTACTCTCCTGGAAGTCTGGCTCTTGCCACAACCTGTCCTAACAGCACCAACGTCGATCAGTGGTTTGGTTGATTTCACCATGGTGACGTCGGGGCCAAGGAGCATGAAGTTTACACCGGCAGCATTTACGATTGCGCTCATGCTCATCACCTTCTGATAGGTAACATCGCTGTATGAAAACACGCATTCGTCAGCTTTGAGTTCTTTAATCAGTTTTGGGAGGTCTTCTTCTGCAAAAATCGGGATACCATCCGGGTAGAGGTCGCCGGCAAGTTCGGCCGGGTACTTCCTACCATCGATATCAGGAATCTGCGCAGCAGTAAAGGCTACAACATTGTAAGCCTCATTACCACGGAAGTAAGTGTTGAAATTATGAAAATCTCTTCCTGCAGCACCGATTATGATAACATTACGTTTCATATAGAATTCCTCGTTTTTTATCGGTTATAGAACCGAGTTAGTGAAAATTTTTGCGAAATTAGGATTTTATGTTGATAATCAGCGTAGAAAGGGGGATTTTTTTTAGGAGGGTTTCCAACCTTATTAGGGTTGGAAACCTTTTGTGATTTTAGGTGTGACATTTTCTGTTTTTCGGTATTAATAGTAAAGAGACGATTATGCCGACAAAGAAAATTTTGACTCCTTTGCTTCCCGGGAACTACTATCATATTTATAATAAAGGGAATGATGGTGAAAAGCTGTTTTATACGCATGCCAATTATCTGTTTTTTCTTAACAGTTACAGGAAATTATTAAGTCCGTATTTGGAAACCCATGCGTATTGCCTGATGAGAAATCATTTTCACTTTCTGGTTAGAATCAATGAAAGTGATGATGTCAATTATTATTTAAAAGTGAGCCATCAATTCAGAAGGCTTTTTCAATCTTATGCCTTGGCAATCAATAAGCAAGAGTGGCGAGAAGGAAGTTTGTTCCGTAAGTACTTCCGACGGATCCAGGTGAATGATATGGATTACTTGAAGCATTTGATCTTCTATATTCATTTCAACCCTCAAAAGCATATGGCAGTACAGGATTTCCGAACGTATTCATACAGTTCGTATTCTACCTACGACCGGCAGTTGATTGATGATTCTTTAGCAATGAAATCAACAATTAGCTGGTTTAATGACTTTGAAGATTTTATTAACTATCATGATGTAATGCACGATGAACGGAAGTACAAATCTGTTCTACTTGAAGACGAATAGGGTTGGAAACCTTATTAAGGTTGGAAACCCTATCCTTATTTCCCTTAATTTTGCATCAACAATCCGCAAAAATGATAGAGACCAGCATACGTAAATCTACCCTGGGAGCATTAAAAGAACTCTATAATGCCGATATCAGTGAAAAAGATATCATCATCCAAAAAACAAGAAAAGAATTTGAAGGGGATTATACCATAAATGTTTTTCCATTCCTTAAGCTAAGCCACCAAAAGCCTGAACAAACTGCTGAAAAGATCGGTGAATACATTCTGAAGGATAACAAGGACATGGATCGCTTTAATGTTATAAAAGGTTTCCTGAATATAGTGGTCAAAGACGAGGTCTGGACAGCTTTCCTGGCAAATAATGCCGGTGATAACAAGTTTGGAATAAGCAAGCATGCTGCGGGTGCACCTTACGTGATCGAATATTCTTCCCCCAACACTAATAAGCCTCTCCACCTTGGCCATATCAGGAACAACCTCCTCGGATGGTCGGTAGCAGAAATATTAAAAGCCAGTGGAAAAAATGTAGTTAAGGTGAACCTGGTCAACGACAGGGGAATTCATATCTGCAAATCAATGCTGGCATGGGAAAAATGGTATAATGGTCAAACACCGGAGTCAGCCAGGATTAAGGGAGACAAACTTGTCGGCGATTGCTATGTGAGATTCGATAAGGAAATGAAAGCTGAGCTTGCTGCACTTGTTGATAAAGGCATCAGTCCGGATGAGGCTGAAAAGAAATCAGCCTTGATGAAGGAAGCTCGTGAAATGCTTCAAAAGTGGGAACAGAATGATACGGAGATCAGGAAGCTCTGGACAGAGATGAATAAATGGGTGTATACGGGCGTCGATCAGACATACAAGCGATTGGGTGTAGCTTTTGATAAGATCTATTATGAGTCCGATACCTACCTGCTTGGAAAGGAAATAGTGGTGGAAGGATTGGACCAGGGCATATTATTTAAAAAAGAGGATGGATCGGTATGGGCTGGCCTGTCTGAAGAA
>JBDLIJ010000286.1:0-3580 GCA_039714935.1 Bacteroidota bacterium
GAGGGAAGCAGTGATTCCTGCCCTTCAGGATGAAGTCTCGGCAATATTGATGCAGCTTGGTATGGAAAAGGTGGTGATCAAAGTAATGCTGATTGATACCAATGAGCTATCGGAATGGGGGAGGGAGATAGCGGAATTCCATTTCTCAGCAAATCCGGGCAACCCTCCGGCCCCGGTATCAAAAATAGCTTCCGGAGGTGAGCTGTCAAGGCTTATGCTGGCCTTAAAGTCTTTAATAACAAAAAAGAATCTCCTGCCAACCATCATCCTGGATGAGATTGACATGGGGGTTAGCGGAGAGATAGCCGGCAAAGTAGGAAAGCTGCTGAACAATATGGCAGACAGCATGCAACTTATCGCCATTACCCATCTTCCCCAGATCGCCGGAAAAGCTGGCGAGCACTATAAAGTGTTTAAAAAATATGCAGATGATCGAACGGTTTCTGCGGTAATGCGTTTATCTGATAACGATAGAGTTGAAGAGATCGCTGCCATGCTCAGTAATGAAAAGGTGAGTGAAGCGGCCAAAGAAACAGCAAAGGAATTGCTGCAAAAATCATAATGATTAACCCTGTAAATAAATATCATGGCTTATAACTTATTAAAAGGGAAAAAAGGTATCATCTTCGGTGCACTGGATGAAAAGTCTATTGCATGGAAGGTTGCCGAGCGTGCTCATGAAGAAGGAGCCAGGTTTACACTTTCCAACACCATGTCTGCGCAACGATTCGGACAGATTGATGAGCTGGCTGAGAAAACAGGATCGCTTGTGATCACTGCAGATGCCACAAGTGTGAAAGACCTGGAAGAGGTTTTTAGCAAATCAATGGAGTTTCTGGATGGAAAAGTCGACTTTGTACTACATTCTATTGGTATGTCGATGAACGTGAGAAAGAAGAGGGTTTATAACGACCTCGATTATAATTTCTTGTCAAAAACCCTTGATATCTCTGCCATCTCCTTTCATAAGATGCTGCAGGTAGCTAATAAAATGGACGCCATCAACGATTGGGGGTCTGTGGTGGCCTTATCTTATATCGCTGCACAGCGTACACTTTACGCCTATAACGATATGGCTGATGCAAAATCATTACTGGAGTCAATTGCCAGAAGCTTTGGTTATATCTATGGCCGCGAGAAAAAGATCAGGATCAACACCATCTCTCAATCACCTACCATGACTACTGCCGGTAGCGGCGTGCGTGTGATGGGCGGCCTCATGGATTTTACCGACCGTATGTCGCCGCTGGGTAATGCTGATGCACTTGAATGTGCTAATTTCTGTGTCACCCTCTTTTCTGACCTTACCCGTAAGATCACCATGCAAAACCTGTACCACGACGGGGGCTTCTCCAATATGGGGATGAGCCAGAGAGCCATGAGCATGTACAATAAGAGCTTTAGCTGTGAGTGCCCGGATGACGAGGAAGAAGAGTAGTGAATAATATCAAAAATGCTAATGAATAAGTTGCTGTCGTTTTACAACAAGTATGAATTTCCGATTTTTGTTTTTATAACTACCATCAGTGCTTTGCACGTTTTCCTTTACTTTATTTTTCCCACACTGGATGGACCACAGCATTTGCATAATTCTAATGTAATACTGGGTTTGCTTGCCAACAACCCATTGATTGAAAGCTATTATAAGTTCAACCCTGTACTTGTCAGCAACCTGAGTGGTCATGTATTGCTAAGCCTTTTTAATTACTTTTTGCCGGCAAACATAGCCCTTAATCTGCTGATTTTTACATATATCATGGGGATGGCTTTTTCGTTCAGGTACCTTATTATGTCGGTATCTGGCCGGTTTAGCCCGATTGGATATGGTGTTTTTCCCTTTATAATGAACAGCAGCCTGATGCTCGGATTGTTTAATTACTGCCTGAGCTTAATACTGCTCTTTATAATGATCGGATACTGGTTAAGGGTTCAAAAGGAATTTAAAATATCACAGCTTGTAGTTTTTGGCCTGTTACTACTGTTGATGAACTTTACACACCTTCTGTCTTTTGTCTTCCTGGGTATCTTTATTATTTTATTCCTGATCTATAATGAAATTCAAAATATTCATCTGCATGGAACACCGAGATACAAACAACTTTTTGTTAAGGTAATCAAGCTTTCACTTGCATCAATTCCTGCACTATTGCTTGTTGTCAACTATCTCTTCAGTGTAAGCAGCATTATTAATAATGCCAGTAGTGAAGGTAGTGATAAACTGAATATTTTTGAAACACTTTATTATGTCAGGCCCCTGATTATTTTCCATGTTGAAAATGATGGCAATGCGAATCTGATCTTGTTTTATGGCATCATTGCGTTAATCCTCGTCTATCTGGCATACCGTGTTTTTAACAGGAAATATGCAGGCCTCCATAACTTTAACAATAATCTGATGCTGATCATGCTGATCGTCACACTGATCATGCTAATTGTGGTTCCGCCGAGATATATATTATATACAATGCGTATCAGGATCAGCCTGATGTTTTTCCTATTCCTTATTATCTGGCTTAGCAACCTGAAACTGCCTGGCATAGTGGAAATAATTGCCGGGATATTATTCTTGTTCATTTTTAGTGAGCATCAGTTCAGGATGTCGCATTATCGTACACAACTATCCGAACATGCTAAAGAAATATATTCTGTTGAACAGCAGATGGAGGATAATACTACCTATATGCCCGTTAATGCCGGGAAACAATGGATAAATAAGCATATTTTAAACTACCTTGGGTCTGAGAAAACAATTGTAAATCTGAAGAACCCTCAGGTTTATGGACCTTTTCCCCTGGTATGGAACCTGGAAAAGATGCCCCATACGCTATATGGAGGCCATGAGAGAGATGAGATACCTATTTCCTTTATATCCGGCCCCCCGCAAAGTAAGAGGCAGGAGATCGATTACGTGGTCATTCACTATCCCGACATCATGGATATGGAAAGGGGAGGAGAGGAGTTTGCTTCTTTTTTCAGCATCCTCGACAGTGAGTTCGTCCGGGTATTTGAATCAGCTACGAATAAGGTAGCGCTTTTTCAACGGATCGAAAAATAAATCCTACTCAATACTCAGTACTCAATACTCATATCTCAGTACTCAATACTCATATCTCAGTGTACATAGTACAAAAAAAATCCCTAACTTGGCTGCTCAAAATTTTTTAACCAAAATATAATTATTAACCCCAATAATTTATAATAGAATGATAGGCTTTGAACTGGAAAAGAAACACCTTGAGATCATCGAAAAATACAAGGATTTCGCTGACCGCTGGATTGTCCCACAGCGCATGAAATGGGATGAAATTTCTGAATTTCCATGGGAAATTGTGAAAGCTGCTTATGATGAAAAGATCATTAACGGAGCACTGCCTGTTGAGTACGGTGGAAATGGCTTCTCAATCTTTGAAAGTTCTCTGTCATCAGAAGAGTTAGGATATGCCTGTACCGGCATCGGTATTTGCATTGATGCCAGCACACTGGCGCTCACCCCAACCTTTCTTGCTGCCACTGAAGAGCAAAAGAAGAGGATCTATGGTGAAATGATTGAGAAAAAAGCCGTTGCAGCATATGCTCTTAC
>JBDLIJ010000287.1:0-3577 GCA_039714935.1 Bacteroidota bacterium
TTTGGGCTACCTCACCAAGACAATCGGAGGCGAATTTAACGGGCACACTGACCAAGCCCGCAAGATATTCGGCAACGGGAGCAAGCGAAAATTCAGGTTTGGCTTCGCCTTTTGGGCGTCCCAAATGAGATGTAAGGATCAGCGCGGCGCCTTCATCCAATAAATAGTTAATTGTCGGCAGGGCAGCCTGGATGCGGGTGTCATCACCAACTTCTCCATTCTTGATGGGAACGTTAAAATCAAACCGGGCCAGTACCCGTTTTCCTTTAACGTCACAATCACGGATGTTCAACTTCTTCATTGTAGTTTCACGCTCACTTGCCAATAAGTTTCAACATGTCTACCATTCGGCCGGCATAACCGAATTCGTTGTCGTACCAGGAAAGAACCTTGATCATGTTCTTGCCTATGCTCATAGTTGATTTCGCGTCAAAAATCGACGAGTGGGGATTACCCACGATATCGATCGAAACGATTGGGTCTTCGGTGTACTCGAGTATCCCTTTCAGGTAGGTTTCGGCAGCTTCACTAAACACCCTGTTGATCTCCTCAACACTCGTGGGTTTAGCAAGGGTACAGGTCAAATCGGTCAGGGATCCGTCAGGGACGGGTACCCGTATACCGGCGCCACCGAGGTTGTTCTCAAGATGAGGAAATATTTTGGTTGCCGCTTTCGCTGCGCCTGTAGTTGTCGGAACAATGGAATATGCTGCTGCGCGGGCACGCCGAAGGTCTTTATGGGGAGCATCCAGGAGGTTCTGATCGCGCGTATAGGAGTGCACGGTGGTGATAAAGCCTTTCTCTATCCCCCAGAGTTTGTCAAGGATCATGATCAGCGGTGCCACGTTATTGGTGGTACAGGATGAGTTGGAGATGATCACATCTTCTTTGTTGATCACATGATCATTCACTCCCAGCACCACGTATGGGACACCATCACTTTCTCCTTTGGCAGGAGCAGAGATGATCACCTTACGGGCACCGGATTCGCTGACATGGCGAATGGCCTCTTCTTTTTTAACAAAAAGCCCGGTCGATTCTATGACAACATCAACACCCAATTCCTTCCAGGGTAGTCTCCCCGGATCAGGTTCTTTCAACACACTGATCTTCTTCCCGTCAATCATCAGAAAATCATCTCCCCAGGAAACATCTCCCTCAAAGGTCCTGTGAATAGAATCATATTTAAAAAGATGGCCCAGTGTGGCAGCGCAGCTGAGGTCATTTACTGCAACCAGCTCCATATGATCATTTCCAGCCATAGCCCTGTATGTGATCCTGCCAATGCGGCCGAAACCATTAATAGCTACCCTGATCTTTTTCATGTTGAAAAGTTTTAATGCAGGGCAAAAATATTGAATTTAAACATGCGTTGATCCATATTAAGCAAGATATTATTATTTTTGGTGGCCGGATGGATGCTGGACGCTGGAGGCTGGGTGCTTGATGCCCCATACCACATACCCCACACCCCATACCGGTTAATGTGAAAGAAATTAATTAATAATCAAAATATATTATGGAACACGTTAAAAAGTATATAGAAGAAAATAAGGATCGGTTCCTTGACGAGCTTTTCGAAATGATCCGGATCCCATCCATCAGCTCGGAGTCCGACAAAAAAGATGAAATGATCAGGGCAGCTGATTACTGGAAAGAATCTATGCTTAAGGCAGGTGCCGACAAGGCCGAGGTAATGCCAACAGAAGGCAACCCGGTGGTATACGGAGAAAAGATCATTGATCCTTCGGCCCCTACCGTGCTTGTTTATGGCCACTATGATGTGATGCCTGTAGACCCTGTCGACCTCTGGAAAAGTGATCCTTTTGAGCCGGAGATCCGTGATGGTAAAATTTTTGCCCGCGGTGCTGATGATGACAAAGGGCAGGCCTTCATGCATGCCAAGGCTTTTGAGCTGATGGTAAACACCGGAACGCTTCCCTGTAATGTTAAATTCATGGTGGAAGGAGAAGAAGAAATAGGTTCGCCCAGCCTGGGAAAATTTTGTGAAAATAACAAGGAGCTATTGAAGGCCGATATCATCCTTGTATCAGATACCGGGATGATCGCACCGGATATCCCTTCGATCACCACCGGCCTTCGCGGACTGGCATATATGGAAGTAGAAGTTACCGGGCCGAACAAGGATCTGCATTCCGGGCTTTTTGGCGGAGCAGTGGCCAACCCGATAAACATCCTTACTAAAATGATCGCTTCGTTGACGGATGATGACAATGTAATAACGATCCCCGGCTTCTATGACGATGTAGAGGTCATCAATGATGACGAACGTGCTGAGATGGCCAAAGCGCCATTTAGCCTTGATGCATACAAGCAAGCCCTCGACATTGATGAGGTTTGGGGTGAAAAAGGATATAGCACAAATGAACGCACCGGCATCAGGCCTTCACTTGATGTGAATGGCATCTGGGGTGGGTATACCGGCGAAGGTGCCAAAACTGTTATCGCATCAAAAGCTTATGCCAAGATCTCAATGAGGCTGGTACCTCACCAGGATCATAATAAGATCGCAGCGCTCTTTGAAAAGCATTTCACCGCCATTGCACCTCCCTGTGTAAAGGTAAAAGTAAGTGCGCTCCATGGTGGACAGGGGTACGTCTCCCCAACTGACATGATAGCCTACCAGGCTGCTGACAAAGCCTATACCGCAGTGTATGGCAAGAAGCCTGTTCCTGTGCGCAGTGGTGGCAGCATCCCGATCATTTCAACCTTTGAGGAGGTACTGGGAATAAAATCCATCCTGATGGGCTTTGGACTGGAATCAGATGCTATCCACTCCCCTAATGAGAACTACCCGCTGGAACAATTCTTTAACGGGATCGAGACGATACCATACTTTTATAAGTATTATGTAGAGATGATGAAATAAAAAAAAGCGGCTTCGGCCGCTTTTTTTTTAATGTTTTATAAATTCCCGGACAGCTCTTTTAGAGCCATTATCTATATATAGAAAATATACACCTTCTTCCAGCAAACTAATATCTACAGCGTCTCCTGAAGAGATGGTTTCTGTTTGTATTAATTGTCCATTTGTATTGAGAATGTGTATATCAATTTCTCCGGGATGGGTAAATTGGATATTTATTTTATCCGTTGCCGGGTTGGGATAGATATCCACATCAATTCTATCATTAAGCTCATTCACTCCAGTTTCAATGATCTGAAAGGTTTCTTCCGCTGCAAACTCAGATCCGCTGTACGCCTGGTCAATGGTCTGAACACTCCAGTAATACGTTCCCGCCTCCAGCCTGGTGATGGTCCATTCGTTTTGCATATTTGTGTTGCCGATAGCCTGTATATACCTGTAACCGCTTTCATTGTCGGCCATAGGTGTAATAATATCACTTTCCCCGCTGTGGAGTCCCAGGCGGATATTGTAACAGAGTCCATCCTGGGGCGTTTCCGCATCAACAGCCTTTTCCCATGAAAATGATACTGACTGTCCGTTTACAACAGTATTGAGCCCCCCTGGCGGCTCAGGCAGGGTATTGGATGCGTAAATATTCGTACCGGCCTCATTTTGGTACAGTTTAGTATATTCATTTTCGGAAAGGTC
>JBDLIJ010000288.1:0-3570 GCA_039714935.1 Bacteroidota bacterium
ATGCCAGGGTATGGATAAATGGCAACTATGTGACGGATCATTCAGGTGGATTTACGAGATGGGACTGCGATATCACTTCTTTTGTGAAGCCAGGAGAAGCTGCTATGCTGACCTTGGAAGTTACGGATAAGGCTGATGAAATTTCATATGGCAGTGGATATGCAAAACATCAAATTGGAGGGATACTTCGTAGTGTTCGTTTATTGGCATTGCCTGTCAATTATCCCGAGGATATTACAATAAAAACCGACTTTGATGAAAGCTTTCAACATGCATCCCTTATTATATCCGGAAAAGTAAAAGCCCTTACTGATAATTCAAAGATTAAGCTGGAGTTATCAGGTCCCGATAATAATAATGTTCATCTGGAAAGCTCATCAGTTCCGTTAAATAAAGAAAAGTTATTCCTGGTCACAAATCAAATTAGTAATCCGCAAAAATGGGATGCTGAACACCCCAGCCTTTATTGTTTAAGAATTTCGTTTTATGAAAACAGCAAATTATTATGGCAAAAATCGTTTAAGATTGGTTTTAGGGAGATCACACTGCACGGGAATAAATTATTTGTAAATGGTAAAGAAGTGAAACTCAGAGGTGCCTGCCGTCATGACATACATCCCTTGCTTGGCAGGGTCTCAACACCAGAATATGAACTCAGGGATGTTATGCTGGCAAAAGCGGCTAACATGAACTTTATCCGGACATCACATTATCCGCCCACAGAGAATTTTTTGCAATTATGTGATGAATATGGGCTTTATGTGGAGGATGAAACCGCGGTTTGTTTCGTGGGTTCTCATCGTACCGAAGAATATCGCCCTGGATCAACAGAAAGTGATACTGACTTCATGAAGCGGTACCTGACACAACTGGAAGAGATGGTAAACAATCATAAGAATCATCCATCGGTGATCATGTGGTCGGTCGGCAATGAAAATTCATTTGGAACCAATTTTAGGAAATCATATGACTGGGTTAAAGAAAATGATGATACTCGCCCCGTTATTTTTAGCTACCCGGGTAATGTGCCTGATAGTATTAAAGCTTATGATATTTTAAGTATGCACTACCCCGGCTTATCAGGTGATATGAATCAGGTGGGGAAAGAGACGAAAGCATTTGGATGCGCACAAATGCCGGTTATTTTTGATGAATGGGCACATGTAGCTTGTTATAATAACTTCACGCTAACAGAAGATCCAAACATCAGAGATTTCTGGGGAAGAAGCCTGGATAGTCTGTGGCAGAAGACTTTTGTCGCAGACGGGGGGCTTGGCGGAGCAATCTGGGGTATGATAGATGAAACATTTATGCTTCCCGACTCTTTGCCCGGATTTAATGAGTGGTGGGGAAAGATTGATAAAAATGTGATTCCTGCAGAGTACTCGGGAAATACCATTGGTTATGGAGAATGGGGAATTGTGGATACATGGCGAAGAAAGAAACCCGAATTCTGGAACACAAAGAAAGCGTATTCTCCTGTTAAACTCCTGAAAACAGAAATTGAAAATTTTTCCGAAGGAGAACCTGTCTTAATTCCTGTTTATAATCGATTCGATCATACAAACATTAATGAGTTGATCGTAAAAAAGACATATCGTGGTAAAACAACAATTTTGCCTTCTCCTCAGATTGAGCCTCACATGAAGGGAAATCTGTTGATTCCAATGAAGGAATGGGATACGGATGAAGCAATTGAACTTGAATTTTACAACACTAAGAACAAGCTGATTGATAAATATGAATTACACCTGATCTCTGATAATGAGGGTGTAAATTATCATGAGTCATCAGAGGCTATACAGATTGAGGATAACGAGAAAACAGTGAGTGTAATTTGCGAGGATGAAACTAAAGTGATCTTTGACAAAGAGACCGGCCTGATAAATGAAATTCATAAACAAACAGGCGCTTTTTCTTTATCAGGGCCATATATCAATTTGCGATCCAAGGGCAAGCCCGTAATGTATTCCTATCATCAAATAAATGATCATTGTAAAAACTGGCAGTTAAAACATTTTGATTATAAGCTGGCTGATCAATCTGTGACCATAACAATTAATGGTCAATACGATGATCTTTCTTTTGTTGAATTTAGGCTTGTTATTATTTCAAATGGTGAAATGAGGCTTGCTTATCAAATTGAAGATGTTCCTCAGGAATATATTCGTGAAATGGGAATCAGATTCGAGTTTGAAAATATCTTTGATTCATTGACCTGGGAAAGAAATGCCTATTGGAGTTATTATCCTGCGTATCACCTTTCGGCAAAAAATGGAACAACAGCATTATATTCACATGAACAGAAGACCTATAGAAATGTACCGAAGAAAGATTGGAATGCAGATAGTAAAAGTTTCTACTATAGCGGAACAGAAGACGAAATAGCTATTGATCAACTCACTAATAATGCGAAGTCAACAAAGGAAAATATTATAATTTACAAGCTATGTAAAAATGCCCTGCCGGTTTTTTCAGTTCTTGGTAATGGCAACACTGCTTGCCGCATTTCAAAAGTCAATAATAAAATTCATCTTTTTGCAAATAATAAACTGGATTATGTTGACCTGAGCTGGGGTAATTTTCAACGCAATATAATGCCTGAAAAGAATTATTCTGATCAGGTAATATTTAGCATCACCCCATAATCGCCTACTTTTCATATCTTCGAAGCATGATCGCCTTCCCAAACGCAAAGATCAACCTCGGCTTGCATGTGCTCGGTAAACGGGATGATGGCTTTCATGATATTGAAACCGTCTTCTACCCTGTGTCTATGTGTGACAGCCTGGAGATCACTCCTTCAGGCGATGGGAAAACATCATTAAGGCAATATGGCCCGGCACTTTCCGGGGGAGAAAATCTATGTCTGAAGGCTTATCATCTTTTGAGAGAGGAATATGATCTTCCTCCGGTGGAAATACATCTGCTTAAGCATGTTCCTGCTGGTGCAGGATTGGGTGGCGGGTCATCTGATGCGGCCTTTACATTCAAAATGCTCAACGAAATGTTTGCGCTGAATATCAGCACCGGTGAATTAGAAAAGCTGGCGGCAAAAATTGGAAGCGATTGTGCCTTTTTTATCAGGAACAAACCGGCATTTGCATACGGCAGGGGAGAGCAGCTTGAAAATATTGGCCTGGACCTGTCAGAGAAACATATCCGCATTATTAAGCCGGATGTCCATGTCAGCACCCCTGAAGCATATAAAATGCTAAGACCGGATGCTAACCGCCCATCCCTCAGGGAAATTATTCAACAGCCGATCGTCAAATGGAAAGATATCCTTGTGAATGATTTTGAGAAGCCCATCTTCAAAAGATACCCGGAGATCCGCAAAATAAAGGAGTCCATGTATGAGAAAGGGGCACTCTATGCCTCCATGAGCGGAAGCGGATCTGCAGTATTCGGGATATTCGACTAAATGCCTTAACCGTCAACCGCCAACCGCCAACCGCCAACCGTCAACCGTCAACCGTCAACCTATTTCTGCGCCGTCATCAATAATGCCAATCCAACAATGGCAAATACAAGATTGGGTATCCATGCCGCGAAGAATGGCGACAGGTC
>JBDLIJ010000289.1:0-3517 GCA_039714935.1 Bacteroidota bacterium
CCAGGCTGGACGATGGCATTGCAAGGGCTGGAAGAGAAGCTGCCGGGTGATATCCTGAGGATTATCCATATTAATGGGATCCCCTTTTCCACTATCCGCTGCAAAGATGCTTTTGAAGCTGTCAGCAGGGATATAAGGGAAAACAATGCAGCATTAGTCGCCGGATTCAGCACTCAATTATTTGTTCGTGATATAATAAAAGACATCCTGCAGCGGTTTAATTTATTCAGAACAACTTATGGCAAGATCAGGAGTGGTAAACGTATACATTAAAGAGGTCGGCCCCAGGGCATCCTGGATATTCAAACTGATCTTTGAGGATCTGCTTGGAAAGCAGCTGACCTTGACGAATGATATGTCAGTTGTTGCTTCGGGAGAGACAGCTGCGCTTAACTATTCCAATGAAAATATACCTGGAGTACCTTGTATTACCCCACATGGACTGCTGTCAGAAAAAGGTATCCGGGAACAAAATATTCAGCTTTCCGAATTTAACGGCCTTCCGGTATTTTTTCCGGTAGTAGGGGGTGATATGCCTTTTGACCCCTTCGCTGTCTCTTTTTACCTGGTATCGCGCTATGAAGAGCATCTGCCTTTTGAAGCCGATAGTCATGGCCGGTTCCTTTCTGCCTCAAGCCTGGCATACCGTGAAGGCTTTTTAGATAAGGCCCTGGTCAACCGTATGGCCTTTCTGGTGAGAGACCTTATATCAGACGCTTACCCCACTGCAGAATTTCCTCCTGGAGAATATAAGTTCCTGCCAACAATCGATATCGATATTGCCTTTGCTCACCTGGGGAAAGGCTTCGTCAGGACCTATGGTGCGATGGCAAAACATTTGATGAAGGGGAAAATCAGGGAGATACGAGATAGGGTGCGGAGTATGCGTGGGCAAAGACAAGATCCTTTTGATAATTTTGATCTTATCAACAGCAGTTGTGCAGATCATGATCTGAAGCCTTTGTACTTTATTCTTGCCGGTGACCCGGGGGCTTACGACAGGAACCTTTCCGTAAAGAATAAGGACTTTGCAGACCTGATCCGAAAGCTTCGGGATGCAGCTGAGCTGGGGGTGCATCCTTCTTATGGATCAGATAATGATCCGGAAAGATTAAAAGAAGAGGTTCGCAGGATACAATCCATTAGCGGGGCCACCATACAAAAAAGCCGGCAGCACTATGTCAGGCTGCACTTCCCGGATACCTATGCCATGTTGATCAAAAATAATATTAATGAGGATTATTCGATGGGATATGCCGACATCTCAGGCTTTCGGGCCTCCATTGCGACCCCTTTTAAATATTATGATCTGAGTGCAGAAAAAGAAACTACGCTTACCGTAGTTCCTTTTATGTTTATGGATACCAGCCTGAGCGATTATCTCGGCCTTGCTCCTGAACAATATCCGGAAGCAGTGATGCCGATAATCGAGGAGGTGAAAGCTTGCCGGGGAACCCTCACAGCAATATGGCACAATTATGCCCTGGCTGACGATGAAGCAAAACACAAGGCGTTTAAAGAAATTATTAAGCTTGCTGCAGCAATATGATCAAATACCTCAAATACGACCACATAGATAAAGAAAAATGGGACGACTGTGTTGACAACTCCTTCAATGGAGTGATCTACGCTTATTCGTGGTTCCTTGATGTGGTTTGTGAAGAATGGGAGGGGCTTGTGGAAGACGATTACGAACGCGTTTTTCCCATTAACTTCAAAAATAAGATGGGTGTCAATATTGTATTTCAACCCTTTTTTACCCAGCAGCTGGGCGTCATATCCCAGACGGAGCTCAGCCCTGCTGTCGTGAATGCTTTTTTAAATGCCATCCCCGCTAAATACCGGGTTGTCGATCTCAACCTCAATGTTCATAACAAACCTGACTTAAGTGCCTATACTTTTAGCCCGCAGGTTAATCACGAGCTTGACCTGATCGGGGATTATGAAAGTATCAGGAAAAATTATGCTCAAAATACCAAAAGAAACCTGAAGAAAGCCGAATCAGCGGGACTTTCAATAACCAAAGGGGTGAAGCCTGATGAGGTGATCCACTTATTCAGGGACAATCGTGGCAAGGATGTTAAAGTGCTTAAAGAGATCAGCTATTTGAAGCTTAAAAGGTTAATATATACATGCATTTATAAGGGGAAGGGGCAGGTATATGGCGTATATACAGCAGATAATATCCTTTGTGCAGCGGCAGTATTCTTTGAGAGCAACAAGAAAACAGTATTTATATTTTCCGGCCTTAGCCAGGAAGGTAGAGAGAAAAGAGCCATGTTTTTTCTGATCGATAATTTTATCAGGGAAAATGCAAATAAACATCTGACCCTGGATTTTGACGGATCGAATGATGAGGCGCTGTCAAGATTTTATAAGGGATTTGGTTCAACAAGAATAAATTTTGTCAGGGTCAGTCGAAATACATTGCCACTATTGATAAAGGTAAGCTTCCGTTTATATCGTAGGATCAGGTCAGCTAAATGATTAACTTTGTAAAAGGTATATTTTAGGACTCATTTATTATGAAGCTGCTTATTTCAGAAAATATCCGCGTTGCCCTTGATTCCATTAAGAGTCATAAACTGAGGTCCTGGCTTACCATCGGGATCATCGCTTTTGGAATTATGGCGCTGGTTGGCATCCTTACCTCTATCGATGCCGTGAAGTTCTTTCTGAAGGAGAATTTTAGTATGATGGGTGCAAACTCTTTCACGATCCGGAACCGATCTCTGCGCATACATGTAGGAGGGCAGGCTCCTAAAAATGATTATTTCAGGAGCATTACTTATGATGAGGCATTGGAATTCAAGGACAGGTTTGATTTTCCGGCTACTGCAAGTGTCAGCGTCTGGGGCACCGGGATCGCCACCGTGAAATATAAATCTGAGAAATCAAGCCCCAACATCGGTGTAATGGGTGGAGATGAAAATTATATTGAAAATGCCGGCTATGAGCTGTCCGGAGGGAGGAATATGTCGCCCACAGAAGTGCAGGATGGCAGACATGTAGCGATCATAGGCAGCGAAATTGTGAGTACCTTATTTCAAAATGGTGAGAACCCCATTGATAAGGTCATATCTATCGGGCCGGGTAAATACCGCATTATTGGCGTGATGAAAGAAAAGGGTTCCAGCTCAGCATTCTCAGGCGACAGGAGATGCATCCTGCCTGTCAACAATGTGAGGCAATATTTTTCCAGGCCAGGCATGAATTATACGATCTCGGTCAAAGCTCAAAATCCTCAGAAAATGGAAGCAGCCATTGGTGAAGCTACCGGATTGTTCAGGATCATCAGAGAGGTGCCTGTCGGGGAGGAGGAGAACTTCAGCATTATTAAAAGCGATAATATTGTTGAATTACTTAATGATTTTCTTAAGGAGATCAGGATCGGAGCCATTGTCATTGGCATCATTACACTTTTTGGAGCTGTCATCGGGCTCATGAATATCATGCTTGTCTCCGTGGCCGAACGTACCAGGGAGATTGGTATTCGGAAAGCCGTTGGTGCCAATCG
>JBDLIJ010000290.1:0-3497 GCA_039714935.1 Bacteroidota bacterium
AAAGGCGATGCCATTGATCTGGGTTTTAACTTTACGGTCAGCCTTATCAACCTCTTGTTCGGGTATGATGATGATCGCTGGTTTGATATGACTATGTGGGGTGGACTGGGTACTGTTCAATATCGTACCCGACTTTATGTTCATTCAACTACCCAATACCTGGAGTCACGTGGCTGGGAAGGCGAGGATCTGCCTTATGACAATGGCGACGGAAAAGGTATCAATTCCCGTGATGTGGCAACAAGTTACCCTGTTGGTATGGACTTTGATTTTATCCTTAGCGATCACTGGAACGTTAATGTGAACACATCACTGAAATTTTCCGACTCCGACGGATTTGATGCCTATGCGCATGCCGTTAAGGCGATCAAGAGAGACTTCTGGCACTACACAGGCATTGGCCTGACATATAAATTTGGCCAGGGCGGCATCAAGAAAATGGCAAAGAACTTTGAAGATATCGTCTGGACAGCAGACCCGAATCCGCTTGAAGTGCATGGCGATGTTGTGAAAGTTACCATCACAGGTGAGTTTCCTCCAAAATACTTCGATGATGGCGCTGCCATGTACATAACTCCTGTAGTGCGATATGAAGGTGATGACATAGCCTATGAGCCATTTACCGTTAAAGGTGAAGATGTAGCAGGTGACGGAATGCTTGTACCTTATAAAGAAGGTGGGACCATTACATATACCGGCGAGATCCCTTATGATCCTGAAATGAATGTATCAGAACTTTTCCTCGTGCCCATCATTTATGATGCCAGAGAAGGTACAAAGGCTACTGAAGAGGAAGTGCTGAACAGCAAAAAGTATATTATCGTTCCTGATGTGAAAGTTGATGATGGTGTGATACATACTTCCAAATATGTCGTTAATGATCAACATTCACTTATTGCATATCATGCATATCAGAAAGAAACGATCCTTGCAAAAGATGCGAAGATCTTCTTCCTCGTGAACAGGTATAACCTGAATTGGAACATTTCACTGAACAAAGCTGATGAAAACAAAGAGAAGCTTGAAGCAGTGAAGGATTTCCTTGCCCTGGGATGGAAGATACAGGATATCGGCATTATGGGCTGGGCTTCTCCCGAAGGTGAAGAGAATTTCAATAAAGACCTCTCAGAAAGCAGGGCTAATACTGCCTATGAATACCTGGTTAAGGAGATAAAAAAGATAGCCAAAGAGGAAGACTCTGAGCTGGAAATGGAAGATCCGAAAGAAGAAGTAAACTGGGACATCACATGGCAGGGGCCTGACTGGGACAAGTTCACGACTTGCGTTGAGAAATCAGATATTGAAGATAAAGATGCAATCCTTAATGTGATCAGGTCTGCTGATCAGTCAAAAAGGGAAGAAGAGATCAGAAATATGATCCTTATCTATCCTGAACTTGAAGAAAATATCCTGCCTCGCCTGAGAAGAGCTGAAATTACGGTTAACTGTTATGAGCCTAAGTTCACTGATGAGCAGATCACTGAATATGGCCTTTCACAGCCAGATACGCTGAAGGTTAATGAATTGCTGTATGCTGCTACCTTCTATGAAGAAGATGAAGATCAGCTTGCCGTTTACAGGAGCGTTATCGAATATTTCCCTGAATGTTTCAGAGGATATAACAATGCCGGTGTTGTGCTCATTAACATGGGCGAATACGACGAGGCAGGAAGCATGCTCACAAAGGCGCTGGAACTACATTCAGAATACGGTGGTATTGACAATAACCTGGGTGTGCTTGCGTGTCATCAGGGTAATTATGATGAAGCAGAAGAATACTTCCTCAGCGCCCAGGAAAAGGGTGAAGAGGTAGATTATAATTTCGGTGCTATTCATATCCTGGATGGAGAATACAGTGAGGCGGCAAGCGCCATGAGCGGTGAAGAATGTAACCATAACGTGGGCCTTGTTCAACTGCTGGGCAAAGATTATGATGCCGCACAAAAAACATTCGAATGTGCTCCGGAAGATGCTATGACGTATTATCTGCTTGCCATCACAGGCGCTCACAAGGATGATGCCCAATTGCTTTTCGACAACCTGATGAAGGCCATCGAACTGGATCCGGAACTCAAGACCGAAGCCACCTACGACAGAGAATTCATTAACTATTTTGATGTTCCTGAATTCCAGGCCATCGTGAAATAGAAAAATTCATAATCCTAATCTTTGGAGAGGCCGTTCCCGCTTGGGGATGGCCTTTTCTTTTTTCCGGCATCTACAAAGAATACCGATGTATCCCCGGATTATAGTCCTGGTCGATGAGAGCTAAAAGCGATTCATAATCGCTGTTGTTATTCACAAAGTCGATATTGTTGGTGTCGACAACAAGAATGCGCAGGCCGGTTAATTTTTTTATATGATCGAAATAGCCGTTTTGAATATTCTCCAGGTAAGTGTCTTCGATCTCCTGTTCATATGTTCTTCCACGCCTGCGAATATTTCGCTGCAGCTTTGACACATCGAGGTAGAGGTAAACCAGTAATTCCGGTTTGGGAAGAAATTCATTGATGATTGAAAACATCTTCGAGAAGAGTGAAAATTCGTCTGCCTGCAGGTTGTTGCGTGCGAAAATGAGTGATTTATTAAAAAGATAATCGGAGATCGTAAAAGTCTTGAAAAGGTCCTGGCTGGTGAGCTGCTCCTTTAACTGCTGATACCGTTCTGCCAGGAAGGACATCTCCAGCGGAAAGGCATACTTGTCAGGCTCCTTATAAAATTTCGGCAGGAAAGAATTGTCTTCAAACTGCTCCAGGATCAGCTTTCCGTTAAACTGCTCCGCTATCATCCTCGAGAGGCAGGTTTTTCCGGCTCCTATATTCCCTTCTATGGCAATATAATTATATCTCATCCCTTTTGCTTCCTTTCTTCCGCTTTGTTATTATTTTCTGTATGTTCATATACCATGCTCTGATCAGGGCATTCCTTCAACAGTTCGGCAATACTCTTTTTCAATAAGGGATGGATCAACTCTGCAGCAATACCCGACATGGGCAGTAGCACAAAGCGTCGCATATGCAGTCGTGGGTGAGGTATGCTCAGATCTTCCTTGTCAACGATCAGATTGTCAAAAAACAGTATGTCCAGGTCAAGGTGTCTGGCTTCATATCCATGTTGGGTTCTTATCCGGCCATGCTTATTCTCTATTGCCAGCAAAACTGTAAGCAGGGCATCAGGTGATAAATTTGTTTCGAGCATGATAGCCTGATTTAAAAATAAATTGGGATGCTCGAAACCCCATGCAGGAGATTCAAAAACCTGTGAGACCTTTATTATTTTTCCGGCCAAGTGTTGGATCTCCTTCAGTGCATTGGATAAATGCTCCCTCCTGTTGCCAAGATTGCTTCCTGAGAGTAAATAAACAATGCTCATATTGAAAAGGATTTTTCCTGATCAAATTTACGATAAGATTTTGGATTTTAGTTTTGAAATTGGTACTTTTATGAGGTGAATTGGTTGAATTGGTTGAATTGGTTGAATTGGTTGAATTGGTTGAA
>JBDLIJ010000291.1:0-3489 GCA_039714935.1 Bacteroidota bacterium
CTGTAATCCATGCCCGCTTCAGCAGGTTTCTCTGTAAGTAGTGCCTCAAAAGGAATATATCCCATATCCCCATCAGGGATGATCAGGAGTTTCTTGCCTTCAATATCACTTTCTACCGGTTTCAGGAATAATGAATAAAGATTATTGGCAGTAGTGACATATGCCTCATAATCCTCAATGGTATTACTGGCAAAGTCATTTTTGCGCAGGAACTGGCTAAGTACGGCCACATCATTATGAAAACCTGTATCAATATCGAGTCTTTCGATGCAGAACTTTTCTTTGCTTACCATAAAAATATACAGGCAGGAGTCACACATGGAATACTCCAGCACCACTTCATCTTCACCCAGTTTATCCATAATTCCGTTTAGATCGACCACCTCATTATCGTATTTGGCAGCATATTCCGGGAATTGTTCACGTATTACATGGTCAATGCTATCCAATTGCTGACTCAGGTAAAACAGTTGTTCCTGCCACTTCTCCAGCTTAAATTGGTCGGGGGCAGGCCGCTGCCTTTCTTCATGCAGCTTTTTCTTCAGTATCTCAGTCTCCTTTTTGGTACTGCGCTCCAATTCCTGCATCTCAGCAGGTATAGCCAGGTTTTTCTTCCTTTCAACCTCCTGTAATGAAGCCAGTAATACCGATGATTTGCTTTTCTCTGCCGCTATAAATGCCTTATTGGCAAATGCTTCATCCCCGGTCAGATTAAAGAGGTAATATGCCGCCTGTATGGTCCGGTCAAAGCCTGTCCTGGCAAGGCCTGTGATAATCAGTTTGCTACCTTCACTCAAGTAGGATGAACGCATTTTCTCTGCCAGGCTATTGGCGATCTCAAGGGTCTCCAGAAATGCGAAGAGGTCCTTTTTCTCCTTCGAAAGACCATATTTATCTTCCAGGGCTAATGCCTTGTCGTGCAGGATCTGCAATAATCCAGGTTCTGACATGATATCATTGTCCAGGCCGGGATTAACATATATATTGCTATCGTTAAAGTCGAACACAACGGCGGCAATGGCTTTCTGGTGATGATCCAGTGCTTTATCCACTTCACCGCTTGCAAGATACCAGGTAGCCAGGGCACGGTAGCAATCTGCTACATCCGGGTGCTTATCATCATAACGTTCTTCGGCAAGTTCCAGGGCTCTTGACAGATAATAGAAGGCCTCTTCAATATTACCCATTTGAAGGAGCAGGCCTCCATAATTTACATAAGTCGGTATCAATCTGTAGGTTTCTTCACCCGCAAATGCAATTTTTTCCTGAATGGAAAAATTAAAATACATACTTGCCGAATCAAGTTCCCCGAGGCGCTCATATATGGTTGCACAATTGGCATAGGCAATATCAAGGCGTCGTCTGTCTGTATTGATCTTAGCTTCAATTCCTAGTTTGTAGAAATGAAGCGCTTTACGCCATTCCTGCATACCATAATAAGTATTTCCCATATTGGCATGCACTGTGTTAGCCGGATATGTCTTCATCCCTAAATCAGTACAGATCTTGTTGGCATAGTTAAAATACTGCAGGGCAAGATCATAATCCTGCATCAGGTTATAAATATTGCCAACATTGATATAAAGGATAACCAATAGAGAGTCGTTTGGGCCACGTTCCCTCCTTACGATACCTTCTCCCTCGAAATACACGCGCAAGGCATCATTATAGCGGCCAAGGTTCTTATATAATAATCCAAGGTTATTCCTTGCCTTGATAGAATTGGAATCAAGAAGTAATATTGAGGAGAAAGATAGTTCAGCCGCGTCAAAACTACCGACATCATAGTATTCTTTGCCCTGATTCTTTAGCCTTTCAATTTCCAGGGAATCCTGGGAATAAGCTTTTGACTGGATTAAGAATTGGCTTGTTAATACTATCAGGACGAAATAAAAAAATCTTCGTTCCATGATGTAAAGTTAGGAACGAAAATTTAATAAACTATAAATTTTTATAGAAATCTGCTTCCGAACTGCTTAAATGCTTGTCCGGAAGCTATATATGTCATGAAAATTTGCAGTGATCTACATCCAGACGTCTTCGTCTTCTACTCCGCTCATTGTTCCGCCGAAAATCTTGTTCAGTTCTTCTTCATTAAGTACTGTAATGTTGCTGTGGTCTTCTGCTAGGGTTTTCATTTGATAATGCTTTTAAATTATTGAATTAAGACTTTTGATTAAACTTTGCCTGAGATCCTTTACCTTCTCAAGCACTTATTAATACCGGGAAGTGGCAAAAGGTAACCCTCCGATTGAAAAAAAAAATAAAAATATTTCAATAAATCCTCGCAACGCACTGATTTACTGTACGAAAGAAAAGTAAAAAAGTTTTATTTTTTTTGTTTTTTTTCTTCAAAAAGGGCTCTGAGAAGCAAAAAAATCCTTCCTGAAAGCAGGAAGGATCGGGGTGGGATATGCAAGAATCGAACTTGCGACCTCATGCCTGTCAAGCATGCGCTCTAAACCAACTGAGCTAATACCCCAAAAATGTATTTGCAAAAATAAGAATTATTTCTATTTTTACATTTCCAAACCTTCTGATTTTATAAGGCAACATGAAAAAGGTCTGTTTATTAATATTGTCATTGCTTTTCTATTTCCCGATTTTTGCGCAGCAGACCGGATACAATATATCAATATATCTTCCCGGATATTACGACAGCACTGCTTACCTCGGAAATTATTTCGGCGACAAGATGGCTATTGCCGATACAGCAGCTGCAGATAAAAGCACTTTTGCGTTCTCTGGGGTGGAACCACTTAAGCAGGGAGTGTATTTCCTGGTTACACGGGACAAGAAAAAGGCCTTTGAGTTCATGGTAGGCGCCGACCAGCACTTCAGCATTGAGAAAGAATTCAGCGCACCGCCGCATGAAGTGATTTTCAAAGGATCCGAAGAAAATGAAATATTCTACAACTACCTGAATTATAATAAGAAAAGTTATGATCGCGTGAAGGTTATACGTGCATTGATGCAAAAGCAACCTCCAGGAAGCGACAGTCTGCAAACCCTGCAAGCCGAACTGGAGATGATCAATGAAGAAGGGATAGCCTATAAACTGGATATTATTGATAAGTACCCGGAAGCTGTAACAGCTATGTTGTTCAATGTAATGCGGGAACCGGAAGTGCCTGATTTTTTTCTTGCTGACGGACGCCAGGACAGTAACGCGGCATATCTATATTACAGGAATCACTACTGGGAGTACGTTGACCTTTCGGACGACCGTATTTTAAGAACACCTGTATTCCACCGTAAACTGGAAAGGTATATGAGTAAGGTTGTTACGGGACACCCCGACACACTGATCAGGGAAATTGATAATATGATCGCCAGGACCTCGGAGAATTCAGAAATGAGACATTACCTGCTCTGGTATTTCACCAACACCTACGAAACGTCAAAGGTGATGGGGTATGACAAGATCTTTGTGCATATGGTTGACACCTATTTCACAGAACAGGGCTATGACTGGTTGCATCCTACCGC
>JBDLIJ010000292.1:0-3486 GCA_039714935.1 Bacteroidota bacterium
AAGACCCCGGTAGGGCTGGGTTATACCGGTGGCCTGTCACAACCGGACGCTGCTTATCTGCAGCAGATAGCAGCAACTACTATGGCAGACCCCGTTGCCTGGAATATCTTTCCGTCTGAACCAGTTACTGCATCTTTTACATATGAGCTTGTGGGTACTTTTGCCACCTTTTATAATACTTCTGTGAATGCAAGTTTCTATCAATGGGACTTTGGCGATCCGGTGTCGGGTGCACAAAACACATCCAATCAGCCGAACCCGAACCATCAATATAGCGGACCAGGCACCTATAATGTTACACTTGTAGCCGGTGATAGCTGCCGGCAAGATACAGCATATGACACTATCATTATTGAGGAAACGAGCCTGTATGATAAGGATATGCTTACGCTGAGCATGTATCCAAACCCTGCTTATGATGTGCTCAATTTACAGTTTAAGAGAGATCATTCACTGAGCTTTCAGATTAGCAGTATGGATGGCCGTGTATGTCGTACAGGTTCCTTATGGACTGAAAATGCTAAAACACAGATAAAAGGTTTATCTGCTCTGCTACCTGGCGTTTATGTACTTCAACTCCTTGGAAAGGATATTAGGCTTAACAGGAAGATTCTGATCTCTTCCCCCTGATAACTTTAAATTTTTATCTTTTAATGAAGCTTCGTGTAGTGCTTATTTCTTCATGAGAGATAAGCATATAATATTTACCCTGATCCAGTCCGGAGATGTCTAATTCCAGTTCGTTAGTATTCGTGGTAACATGCATGACTTCCCGGCCAATATTATCAATGATTTTTACTACTGATTGTTGAGGTAAGCTGACATTGATGTAACTACTTGCCGGGTTGGGATAGATCTGTCCAATGCTTTCCTGCAGATGCTCGGCGATGCTGATAGTGGACTCCTCTACGTTTAGGGACGAAACATAGATCAGGTCACCATTGCTGGTATTATCATCATTGGTTTGATTCACAGCAGCATAAAATGTTATTGCCCCGGTTCCTGCAGCTGGTGCTTTCCAATCCATTGACCAGTAGTTGGGAATTTCGATCACTTCTGTTCCTACAGCTGTATGTGTAACAGTTGTTGTACTTTCAAGCTGTGTTCGGTCAGGGTCTGTGATGAAAAATTCTCCGATTTTATCTGAAGTTGTTTCAGAGGTGATCTGGAATCCCATCTTCACAGCCACAATTCCTATGGCGGTAACAGTAATTGAATATGTCTCATCAGATGTATAGCCTGTAGCAGGGATGCTAGTAGTTATCCAGTTTTCCATGTTACCTGCAGGTAAAGGTGTATGACAAAGTGTGCAGTCCTGGCCGTCTAAGGGTGATCCTGTATATCCTGCAGGCGGCCCCTGTGTAAAGGCCAGCAATAGGCTTATTGCCGGGATGAAAACAAAGATTAAAATTTTGCAGATTTTTTTCATAAGTCAATCAGTTATTAATGAATAACGTGGACCAATAAAGATAATGAATTATTGATCTATAGTCAATTTTTTAACAATATGAACAAACTTTACAAAACCTTCCAGTGACATCGTTCTTTACATTCTGACTGCCATATATGGACTTTTACAGTCACTTTTATTGACTTTTGCATACGAATAACTTAAATTTGCTTGCAACTATCGCCTGCATGTCACATGCCGGTATAAAACCAATCAGGATTTTCATTATGAGCATATCAAAAAATTTGTTGTGCATTATTTTCTGTTTCTTCTTTGTGGTATTCTTTAATGAAGCGATGGCTCAGGAACAAACGCTCAAGTACCAGATACGGGTACTTGGAATGGATGTAGGGGAGTTGACAGTTACTGAGCGGGTAGAAGGCCAGGACACCATTATTGAGGCGATAAGCGACGTAAAAGTCAGGATCATCTTTACGTACAGGGTAAAATACATACAACGGAGTGTACATCGCTCTGGTGAACTGTTACAGTCGTCCCTGCTAACATATAAGAAAGACGAATTAAATTCGAGTACAGAGCTGATCAAAACCGGCGATGAATATATGCTGATTAAGGACGGGGATACTTCATTTGTACATGGTCATATCCAGTATAGTGGAAGCCTGTTGTATTTCCACGAACCGGCTAATGAGAAATACATGTATTTTGAGATCAGTGGAGAAAAGGCAGCGGTTGAAAGCACAGGCGCGCATGCATATCGTATCATCAGGCCTGATAATGGCCGGGAAAGTGACTTTGAATATAGTAATGGCATTTTGCAGCGATCGGCTATCGAGCATCGTATCGCCACCATTTATACAGAGCGTTTGCCTGATTAGGCTATCTGTTGAAAGAACTCAGATCTTCACAAATTCTACACGACGGTTGTTGGCTTTGCCTTCAGGTGTATTATTTGGTGCGATAGGGTTCGACTCACCGTATCCTTTTTTACTCAGCCGGTCGGCAGAGATCCCTGTGCTGATAAGCTTTTTCATCACCGTGCCGGCTCGTTCTTCAGATAGTTTCTGATTCGCATCCAGGTCGCCGTCGCTGTCGGTATGGCCTTCTACACTAAACTTCAGCTCGGGATGCTCATTCATCATTTTGGCAATGGTATTGATAATACCCATTGATTCGGGTTTGAGTGTTGCTTTTCCAATATCAAAGCGGATACCTGTGGCTACGATCTTACCATCCTGCAACATCCGGTCGTAGAGCTTCACACCGCCTTTGGCCAGCCTGATATTTTTAATGTAGCTGTATTTATCGTTGTATTGATTATAATTCCCCCAAATGGATATTCCTGTGGGTTTTACTTTCAGATTAGGGATATTCAATATTCTGGTATCATCAAGATAAACTTTAAGCGCTCGTTTATTAAAAGATATGGATATATGTCTCCAGCCTTCAATCTCTGAGTACGAAGAAGCGCTGATCCCGGGATATTTGCCTTCAAACCTGCTCATGACTGCTCTGTTCCAATAGATATGTAATTCATTTATATTGATATGACTCTGGTTTAATTTATCATAGAACAGTACAGCATAATAAAGGTAATTTTCTTCTATGTTATAATAGCAATCAAATTCGAGTGTAAACACATCCGGCAAATAAGCCGTTTCCGGGTTTTCCATGTAGGGCATTATATATGAATCTTCACGAAACATGATCACCTTATGCTCACCCAGTTTAGCATTTTCCACATTTCCGGAATAAATATCCCAGCGGGAAGGGAACTCCCCGTTTTCCTCTCCTTCCTGGTTGTCTTCAAAGAACACTTCTTCACCAGGTACAAAGTCGTATTTTGCCCATTCCAGCTTCGGGGCTTTGTCGGATTTTGTATCCTCTGCTGTTTCTTTTTCAGCAGCTTTTTTGTCTTTTTTCTTTTCTTTTTTTTCCTGCTCTTCCTGTGCCTGGGGGTCGAAGGCCTTATCGATTTCCTTATCAACTTCTTTGTTGACTTCCCTTTCAGCTCTCTTTTTTATCTTTTTAAAAGGATTTTCGATCTGTGCCTGCGAAACGGTACAAAGGCTAAA
>JBDLIJ010000293.1:0-3478 GCA_039714935.1 Bacteroidota bacterium
AAATGTAAAACATTAAGGATGAGGGCGGCGAGCATAGCTCGCCGCCCTCATCCTCCCTTGAATACAATGACCAGGTCATTTCGACCCCGAGAATTCGGGAGAGAAATCTCCTGGAACCGATGTATATTAAACTTTTTGAGAATTCATGATTAGTTTTACCGGACACTACTGGATTCAAGATTCGAAATTCGAAATCCGATACTCACTACTCACTACTCAATACTTTTTTTTATTTTAGCGAACCAAATGAGTATAAGATTGTTTAATGGCAAACTGATTAACAAAATTTAATTTTATGAAAAAGATTATTACGCTGGCAGCAATGCTGGTTCTTATGTCAGGCGCACTCCTGAATGCGCAAACTACTGCTGATACAGTTAAGTACTGGAAAGTTGGTGGGGATGTATCCTTAAACTTCGGACAAACTGCCCTGGTCAACTGGTCAGCAGGAGGAGTTAATTCCTATAGTTTTAATGGGTTATTCAACCTGCATGCGGACTGGCAGAAAGACAAGTACCTCTGGACCAACAACCTTATTATGGCCTATGGGGTGTATAAAGAAAAAGATGATAACAGATCGAAGGGTGATGACAAAATAGATTTTACATCAAACTTTGGTTATCAGATGGTTAAAAACTGGTATTACTCAACTACCTTTTCTTTCAAATCACAGTTTGACCTGGGATTCCCTGAGGACCAGGACAGCCTTTTCAATTCAAAATTCCTTGCTCCTGCTTATGTATCCTTAGGACTTGGTTTGACATACAAGCCCAACGAGCAGCTTCAGCTTATCCTGGCACCGGCCACCTACAGGCTGACGATCGTCAATGACCAGCGACTGGCCGATAACGGAGAATATGGTGTTGATTATGAAATTGATTCACTGGGCCTGCCCATCCCGGGTGCGGGAAGCATGTTCAGGCATGAGTTCGGCTTTAACCTGAAGTTTATGTATTCCGTTGCTATTGTGAAGAATGTGGATTTTCAAACCAAGCTGGAGCTCTTCTCAAATTACCTTGAGGAACCTCAGAACATAGATATTTACTGGGATAATTATTTCAATTTTACGATCAACAGCTGGCTATCCGCTCAGCTTACCACAAGCCTGATCTACGATCACGACATCAACATTACCGATACCGATGGCAACACAGGCCCGAGGACGCAGTTCAAGCAAACCTTTGGGCTGGGACTGGCATATAAGTTTGGGCATCAGCATGAATAGTTGACGGTTGACGGTTGACGGTTGACAGTAGGTGAAAGGCGGTGGACAGTGACAATCACTTTCCTTTCTTTAATAATTCCTTTGTGGAGAGGAGTCCGCAGGCGGCTGCAATATCAAGCCCTCTGCTGGCACGGATGGTAGCAAGAACACCTTTATCGTTCAATGCTTCTTTAAACTCAAATATAGTTTTATCATCTGATCCTTCCAGGGAAGTGTCTGGAACAGGGTGAAAGCGGATCAGGTTAACATGAGCCCTCATACCATGCATTAGTCGCACAAGCTCATTCACATGCCGGCGTGTATCATTCTGGCCTTTAAACATGATGTATTCAAATGACACCTTACGCTGACGCGGAAAGTCGTAGGATTTCAGGAGGTTGAAGATCTCTTTGAGCGGATGTGCATTTTCAACGGGCATCAGCTTCTTACGTTCATCTGAAAAGGGAGTGTGAAGGCTTACCGCAAGATGACAGTCACTTTCATCGATGAACCTGCTCATAGCCGGTATGATCCCTATGGTAGAAACGGTGATCCTTCTGGGGCTCATCTCCATCCCCCATGGAGCTGTGAGTATCTCCAGGGCCTTCATCAGTGCATCCATATTGTCGAATGGCTCTCCCATCCCCATAAAAACAAGATTTGTGATGCCATCAAACTCAGGCAGGCTGATCAACTGGTTGATGATCTCACCGGGAGTAAGGTCAGCCTGGAAGCCCTGTTTCCCTGTCATGCAAAAAGAACAGGCCATTTTGCAGCCAGCCTGTGTGGAGATGCAAAGCGTATTTCTGTTTTCTTCCGGGATATATGCAGCTTCTATAAAATTCTTCTCTCCCGAAGGAAAAAGATATTTTTTTGTTCCGTCTGTTGATGTCTGCACACTGGTATGTACATACTTACCAATGACGTATTTTTCGATCAAAAGTTCTCTTGCCTTTTTGGAGAGGTTTGACATTTCAGTTATATCCGAAACATGCTTTTTATAGATCCAGTCTGCTAACTGGGAGGCCGTAAATTTTGGCAGTCCCAGATCTGCAACGATCTGCATCAATTCGGCTTTTGTTTTGCCCAGAAGTGGTTCTTTCTGCATCAGAAATATTATTTATACCCAGGTCCTTAGCAATGCTTCCAGTACGAGTGCCAGTGTGCACAGGAGTCCAAAGGCCAGGTTAAACTGAGCAGTAGCTCCATCCAGGGAAACAAAATCAATGGGATTTTTGGGAGCCTTCCTGTGCAGGGCCTTTTGCCAGAGACTAAGTGCCATCGGCAGTGATAGAATAACAATCCCAAAAGTGAATGGCATAAAGGCGGCCTCCGGAAAGGCAAAATAAGGAAGCAGGATCAGGGTCAGCACAACGAAAAAAGGTCCAAAAATAAGATATCCGTAATATTTTAAAGAAGCTTTATCACCAAGCATGGAAGCAATGGTGTAGATATTCCCTTCCCTGTCGGATGTAATATCACGCCAGTTGTTTGCGTGCAGAATGGCAATCACAAGCATTGACATCGGCAGGGCCCAGATCACCGGGATCCAGGAAAATGAGCCCGTTTGCACAAACCATGCGCCCAGGGCACCCAGGGTGCCAAAATTCAGGAATACTGCCAGATCACCAAGCGCGTGATATTTCAATGCTATCTTGCCGCCAAGAGAGTAAAATATGCCGATAAGAAGTCCCGGAACGCCAATCATCAGTAATAAAGGGCTGGTGACATAAGCCAGGTAAAGCCCCATCATGGTTCCAATGCTAAAAAGCAGCACGCTGGCTATCCTGGCTTCCCGTATGCTGATCAGTCGTCTGACAAGACCACCGCTAACAGGGGCAGGCACCTTGTCTAATCCCTTCTTAAAGTCAATGATATCATTGAGCACATTGGCCCCGGCATGCATAAACACCATGCCAAAGAATGCCAGTAAAAAATTCAATGTATTGAAAACTTCACCACCGTATACATATGCCAGTACAGTTCCAAAAAACACCGGCATGGTTGAGGCCGGAAACGAAAACGGGCGTAATGAGATCCACCATTTCTTGAAGAATGAGAAATTCTGTTCTTCTGTCATTATAGCTAAGTTTAGTAAGTTAGATTATACCCTTTGTTAAGTTAACATCTGCAAGATTACAAAATAAAGCTGATTCTGAGGAATATAAGATGTTCAAATATGAACAAGGAGTGTACGATTTAATGCAGCATATGAAACAGGCCTCCCTGAATAGAAATACAACTATCTGACTATCTATATATTACATCATCTGG
>JBDLIJ010000294.1:0-3453 GCA_039714935.1 Bacteroidota bacterium
AAATGGTTAAATGGTTAAATGGTTAAATGGTTAAATGGTTAAATGGTTAAATGGTTAAATGGTTAAATGGTTAAATGGTTACATTGTTAATTCGTGGAGATCAGTTTAATCCGTGTTATCCGTGTTCCAAGGTTTTAGTGTTCCATAGTTTTAATGTCTCCCACAGTCATCCGGTCCCAAAGTCTCACAATCCCCCAGCAGCATTAAACTACCCAACGCCCAACAAGTATCAATAATTAATATCTTTGCAAAAAAATTAACAATCATGGGACTTAAGTGCGGCATTATCGGAATCACCAATATCGGAAAAACAACAATATTCAATTGTATCAGCAATACACGGGCTGAATCAAGCAATTTCGCCTTCAGTGCGTCGAAATCGAACATCGGCATGATCAATGTCCCTGATATCAGGCTGGAAAAGATCAACAGCATCATCCAATCTGACAAAGTCACTTCTGCAACGGTTGACATTGTTGACATCCCCGGGCTCACCAAGGGATCAAGCAAGGGCGAAGGCATAGGCAATAAATTCCTTGGCGACATACAGCAATGTGATGCCCTGATCCATGTTGTGAGATGTTTCGACGACGATCAGCTTCCCCATATCGAAGGCTCAGTTAATCCTGTGAGGGATAAAGAGATTGTTGATCTTGAGCTACAGATAAAAGACCTCGAGATGGTTGAGCGTCGTATTGAGAGGACGGAGAAAGTGGCTAAAACCGGCGACAAGGATGCAAAGAAGGCGCTTGAAATACTAAATGTATACAAATCCCATTTTGAAGACTTTAAATCTGCCCGTACAGTTCCTCTTGACGACGAGAAGAAAAACTTCTTAGAAGATCTCTTGTTACTTTCCGACAAGCCGGTGATCTACGTGTGTAATGTAGATGATGGAGCTGCCGTAAGCGGGAATGATTATGTGAATCAGTTTAAAGATGCCGTAAGCGAAGAGGGGGAAGAAGTATTGATCATAGCCGGAAAGTTAGAATCAGAGATTGCAGAGCTGGAGGATGCAGAAGACCGGGAGGCTTTCCTGAGTGATGCCGGGCTGGAAGCACCGGGTGTTCATAAGATGATCAGGTCAGCCTATAATTTACTAAAACTGCAATCGTTTTTCACTGCCGGCAAGCAGGAGGTCAGGGCATGGACTATCAAACGAGGCATGACAGCTCCGCAGGCAGCCGGGGTCATCCACAGTGATCTTGAACGTGGCTTTATCCGCGCTGAGGTCATGAATTTTGATGACTTTATGAACCATGGGTCAGAACAAGCCGTTAAAGATGCCGGCAAATTCAGGGTAGAAGGCAAGGGATATATAGTACAGGAAGGCGACCTGCTTCATGTGAGGTTTAATGTGTAGGCTCAGAGGTCTGAAGTCTGAAGTCTGTAGATATTCACTTATTCATTCTTATCTTCAACAAAGGGAATTGCATCCAGGATTTCAAGCCTGATGGCTGTGAGCAGGAAACTTTCAACCTGGTAAAAGCGCATGGCAACAATCGGTGAAGTAACTTTCTTGACCTTCACATAATACGTATCAATAAGCTTACTTTGTTTTTTACTCAGGCTGATCACTTTTTTCATCCAGGCATCAGCTTCAGCATTAGTCATTGTTTCGTATTTTTCACCAAAGTCCTCAAGCAAGCTAATTCTTTCTTTTCCAAGCCCTTTACGCTCTGCTTCATATTTATCATAAACTTCCCAGAAAGCAGACTTATTACTTTCACTCACTTGTACGAACTCTTCAATAATTACTTTCTTCTCCATACCATAAATGGATTGGACGAAGTCGACTTCCTCAACATTAGATTGAGCAAATCCAAAAAGTGCAGGCATCAGACCCACGAGAATAAGGATTAATTTTTTCATTTTAATAAGATAAATTGTTAAACAATACTTATCCAACAAATAAAAACAGTATCTGTTCAAAAGAAATAATAGAAAGCAGAGGCTTATCCCCTTTTAGAATTGGACTCCCAGAGAAAGGTTGAGATATTTATTCGTTGAGCTATCATAAACTTCTTGTCCGACATTGAGCAGCCCATTGTTAAAGCGCGCCTCAAAAAAGACCATGCGTACACGGAATCCGGCACCCATCACCACACCGGCATCCCACCGGTCAACAATATAACTATCAAACTCATAAGTGTCAGTATCCTCCACCCAATTACCTGAAGCATCGTCAAAATTGCGGCCACTTGCTTTAGCGCCTATCGAGTATCCTACATAAGGTCCGAAATTAAAATATAGCTCTGTACGCTTCAGGTCAACGCTTATCCGTAACAACAATGGTACGTCAATATAATTCATGTTGAATTTCTGGTACCAATCGCCGTTTTCATCATTTATGTTGGTCCCTTTTCTGACGAATATTATCTCAGGCTGGAATGAGAATAACTCATCGCCAAACCTAAAATAGACACCGGCATGGTAACCATTGATCTGATCCATAACAGTATCAGGAGTAACATCCATATTCATATCCGAGATGGTAAATCCTCCTTTTACACCAAAAGCAACTTGGGATTGTGCTACTGTAAAAACAATAGCACTGAGCAAGAATACAAAAATTATCCTCTTCATAATATTAGATTTAAGGTAAGTAAAGATACTAAAAAGTTATTAAAATCCAAAATATCTCCTTTTTAGCCATCTCAAATTATCACTTATTTATTGCTTTTTATCAAACATCCAGGTTGCTGACAGAAATACGGTTCTGTTAGCGTATTTATGATCGGCAGCATATGAATCATTGTCATTAACTTCAGCCTGAAGTTTCGTCATTCCCCCCGAGTCCCAGCTGGCGAACATAAACCCATATTTTGAAAACGTAACTCCCGCCTTTGGTCCGAATGATACCTGGGCAAATGCTGTTCCCATCATGCAAAATGCAAACAAGATTATTAACGCCTTTTTCATACTATTTTGCCTTTGGTTTTTACAGAGAAAAGCAAATTTAGTAATTTCTACATCCCATACAAGTAAAATACACCTTACAATAATTGTACAATGGCATTATTATAGGGTTGGGTTTTGGGTTTTGGGTTTTGAGTTTTGAGTTTTGAGTTTTGGGTTATATTCGATATTCGATATCTGATATCCGATACTCGATACTCGATACTTGATATTCGATATTTGACACCAGGCATCCGACACCCGGCATCAGGCACCCGGTATCCGGCACCCGACACCCGAAACTTCATCATTTTAGGGTGATATTTACAATTTTTATGTACTTTTGGCGTTCAAAATCCTGACTATTAATAATATTCGTACTGGCAGGGCCAAGACATGAAAAAGTATCTCATCTTTCTGAGTTTCATAGTAAGCATAAGCCTTTCACAGGCACAGGTTTATGACACGGTAAATGTATTTGAACACGATACGGCACTGCGCTGTCATGTCGACACACTGCTACTGGATGCCGGAGATGAATTTGCATCCTACTTC
>JBDLIJ010000295.1:0-3420 GCA_039714935.1 Bacteroidota bacterium
CCGAGGTGATTGACTCGCTGATGAAGATCCGGCAGCAGCTGGTGGAGCTGAAGATATCTGATATCCGACCCTCCCCGCCGAAAGCCAGCCAGCTCGCGTCTTCAAAGGAATAATTACTATTATAAGATAGATTTAATGATAACCTGGATGAAATTCCTTACGATAGATCCCAGGTAATTATTATCTTTATCATCGTAATTAATAGATCATATGAGAATCCTTCTAAGCATTTTTAGCTTTATTATATCCAATGCCCTCATTGCTCAATTTTCATATTTTAATACTACTTATAATCCAAATAACACCTGGTCAATAGGTAATTCAATAATTGAATATAATGGCAGTTATTATTTGACCGGAGGCACTTCTGATTCCATTGCTGGATACCAATCTATATTTATAGCAAATATTGATGCTGAAGGAGGAATAAATTTCTGGAAAACTTATGGTGGTTATCCTTATGCTTATTGGCCAGGTTATACAAATGCTTTGATAAGTACAACAAGCATTGGGGAATTAGTCCTAGCTGGAGCCCGATCCTCCTCAGGATCAAGTGCAACAGGCACATATTACAATTTCCAAACCAATGGTGATACTAATTGCACCGTACAATACCCTGATACGAATTATACAGGTTTTACAATCTTTCATCAATGTAAACAAACATCCGATGGTGGCTTCATTTTCGTTGGGAAAATGACTGTTGAGCAGTATAATAGTGATATTTTGTTGATCAAAACAGATCATGCTGGTAATGAAGAATGGCGTCAACATTATGGGAAACCAATAACCTGGGCCGTTGATTATGGTTACAATGTTTTAGAAACAGCTGATAGTGGATATTTAATAGGCTACTATTTTTATATTGCCGGGCAGGAAGAAACAGGTAATCCATATATGTTAAAAGTAGATAAGTCTGGTAACTATGAATGGGAGGTGAATTTAGGCGGGCCATACGAAGATCTGCTTGCAGTGTCCTGCCATTCCAGTGATGGAAACTATATGTGTGCAGCATCAATAACAGATTCAGTTGCCGGCGATTATTTGTTTACCAGAGTTCATATTACGAAAATATCCACAGACGGAAGCATAATTTGGTCAAAAATAATCGGCGATTTTGAATTATTTAACAAGGTATACGGTATATATCAAGATCATGAGAATGGATATGTTTTGTGTGGTGTAAGGTATGAAGCATTTGAAAACCCATCATATTTCGATCACAGTCGTGGGTGGATCTGTAAAATTGATGAAGATGGCGATAGCATTTGGTGGCGTGAGTATAAACATTTTACTGGCCCGGAGTGGCATATGAATAGACTACGTGATATGCATCTTACATCAGATGGAGGATATATTGCTGTGGGCAGAGCAGAAACATTATGGGAAACAGAAACCTGGGTTATAAAAGTTGATAGCTTTGGTTGTGATACGCCGGATTGTCAAACAGTAAGGGTTGAAGAGTTATCTAATAGTCAAGATGAAGAATTGTATATTTATCCAAATCCGGCAAGTAGTGAAATACAGATAGTTATTCGTTATTCGATATCCGATACTCGCTATTCAATATTGATTTACGATTTGTTGGGTAGAAAACAAGAAGAGTTAATTGTGCCTGAAGGGCAAACCCATTATAAGGTTGATGTTTCCACTTATCCTACAGGGATATATATTGCAGTATTGAAAAATGAGAGATATATATTGGAGAAGGGGAAGTTTGTTGTGAGGTAATCAACAAGGGGAGTGTTATGTGCTCAGCCTCAAGCAAGCTTGGGCTTCGCCAAAAAAAGAAAAGCCCAACACTCCGTATCGGACTTTTTGTTTTGTGGGAGTTGCTGGATTACCTTCGGTGATCCAGTTTGAGTGTGGATCAGATCAATACAAGCCACTCACTGCGTTCGTACGACTTTTTCCTTTGATAAAAATCATACAAGCAAGCTTGATGATTTTTCTAAAATAAAAAAGCCACCCGATGGATGGCTTGTATTGATCTGTGGGAGTTACTGGATTCGAACCAGTGACCCCCTGCTTGTAAGGCAGGTGCTCTGAACCAACTGAGCTAAACTCCCAAAAGAACTATCCCCTCAAAAGGGACGGCAAAAATAATATGAATTTTTGGATTGGCAAAATATTTGAGGTAAATATTTGGGGTGCCGGGTGCCGGGTGCCGGGTTCAGGGTGGTGTAGGGTGGTTTAGGTTTTGCCTACTGCCTACTGCCTACTGCCTCATCAGCATACATTGGACTCAAACTGAAACGATCCGGATGCCGTGCAGCCTTATCGCGGTAAAAATCCTGTATCTGGGCAAGATCCTTTTCATAATCACCCGAAGGATGGATCACGAGCCCCAGGCCTATCTCCCTTTTCCTGTAATCAAGATATACACAGCCAATAGGAACATTCGATGCCATCGCAATAGCATAAAACCCACGCCGCCACTTTTTAACCAGCTTCCTCGTTCCTTCAGGGGTGACCATCAGATAAAAGGACTCATTTTTGTTGAATTGCTCTGTCACAACTTCAATGATCTTGTTATTTTTTTTCCTGTCGACAGGGATGCCCCCCGATTGCTTAACCAACCACCCCATGGGCCCCCTGAAGGCTTCTTTTTTGATCAGAAAGCGGGTCTTCATCCCAAGCATGGTAGCCCCCAGCCTGCCATACACAAAATCAAAATTGCTGGTGTGCGGGGCCGCAAGCAAAACACATTTCTTCAGATCCCTGGACGGACCCTGTGTAATCTTCCAGCCCGTAAGCCAGAAATATAATATGGCAAATAATCGTTGCATAACTTGCTTGTAGCAAAGATACTTTTTATTTAGATACCTCGTGCACCGAAGCTTTAGCCCGGGTGTGCCTACAGCCTACAGCCTACAGCCTACTGCCCACAGCCTACTGCCCACCGTCAACCGCATTAGGAATCCAACCCCCTTTTCCGTATATTTGTTTGTTTAGCGAATAACCAATATGTCATCAAAATCAATTTATTATGAAAAAGATGCTCCTATTCCTGCTTGCCCCAATGCTGTTTGCAAGCGCCTTCTCACAAGATTTTCAATATAGCCCGGAAGCCGGCATTCCCATTGACGCCGATGTCGTTTATGGGAAGCTTGATAACGGCCTCACATATTACATCCGGGAGAATGGCATGCCTGAAGACAGGGCAGAGTTTTACCTGATCGTGAATGCCGGGGCCATCCTCGAAGATGACTCCCAGAACGGCCTTGCTCATTTCTGTGAGCATATGTGCTTTAATGGAACTGAACATTTTGAAAAGCATGATATCATTAACTATCTGCAGTCCATTGGTATGAAATTTGGTCCGGAGATCAATGCTTTCACCAGCCACGACAACACGACCTACATGCTGCAGAAGGTACCTACCGATGAACAGGGAAATATTGATACTGCCCTGATGAT
>JBDLIJ010000296.1:0-3402 GCA_039714935.1 Bacteroidota bacterium
CTTCATCCAGGATGGGATAAAGTTCGATATTATTGCCGTAGATGTCCTTAACCGAAAAATTCACGGCAGTATCGATCATGCACTGGCTATACAACAGGTTTCCAGAGAGTAAAATGGCGAATAGCAATGTAAGGCTTTTCATAAAAAGTAATCTTCGCTGATTAGTACTATAGATAACAAAACCGATAAGCTAAAGTTCATTAAAAACGCTTTCGGCCAACCGGCTGGCGCCAATCCGGAAAAGTTCTTTGGTAAGCCAGTCACTGCCCAGCACTTCTTTTGTCAGGGCGTAGTATTGAAGAGCTGTTTCAGGATCGGCAATGCCACCGGCCGCTTTAATGCCAACCTTCCTGGCACTCATTGCATGGAATTCTTTTATACTTTCCAGCATGATAAAAAATGCCTCAGGTGTGGCTGCGGGTTGTATCTTGCCCGTTGAAGTTTTCAGGAAATCGGCTCCGGCAAGAAGGGCAATTTCGCATGCTTTCCTGATATTCTGAACACTGTCGAGTTCTCCCGTCTCAAGGATCACCTTAAGATGAGCCTCACCGCATGCTGCCTTTACCGCACGTATCTCACCAGCAACCTCATCAAGTTCCCCTTCCAGGAATTTTCCCCTGCTGATCACCATGTCAACCTCTTCAGCACCATCGATCACTACCGATGATACTTCCATTAACTTTATAGGGAGAGTGGCCTGTCCTGAGGGAAAAGCCGTGGCTACACAGGCAGTCCTGATACCGCTACCGGCAAGTTCATCCTTCACAAGCGAGGCAAAAGGTGGGTAAACGCAAACCGCGGCCACAGCCGGTGCACCTTTCTTCCTTTGCGGAAAGCTTTTAGCCTGTTCACAGAGCGCCTGTACCCTGGATTCCGTATCGGTGGCCTCCAGTGTAGTCAGGTCTATTGAGGATAATATGAGTTTTAAGGCGTCTGATCGCTCTTCGGCACTTAACTGCCTGGCGGAAATCTCCGTGATCTTGCTTTTGATATCCTCCTGTGAATGGATAAAAGGCTTGAATTCATACATTAGGTAATGGTTTTTCACCTCAAAGATAAGAAAGATGGACTACTTGCGGTTAAGGTCGATACGGAGCGAGAACACGTTGGAGTACAAATATGAGTCCCCAATGTTGGTGAGGGCATAATCGATGGAGATCATCTTCTTTATCCTGACGCCCACGCCAAAGTTTGGCTCCACAGTAATGCTTTTCTGGTCGCCGAAATCTGTTTCTTCCTGAATATTCCGTATGCCGCCCCTTACAAAAACGATATCCTTGAAACTAAACTCAACACCCAGTTTAGGATCAATACTGATCGGGTTGGATTTGATCAAAGTGTTCCTTTTGCCATCGAAGGTGAAGTCAAGGTCGGCGGCCAGCAGGGAAGTGAAACTATCGGATATCCTGAACGATCTTCCGGCGCCGAGGTTCAGCCTGGGCAGGGTTACCTCAAGAGAGTTCTCCGGAATTTCATTTCCCGTGGCCTCAAATACTTCCCGCATATCATCCGATACATCGAATGTCCAGGCATTGAAAGTGCTGGTAATATCCCTTGCCATGGCTCCAAACATCCATTTATCCTTTGTATACTGCACACCAATATCGAGGCCAAAGCCATAGGCCCGGGCAAAGCTTCCTATCTGCCTGTAGATCAGTTTTACATTCCCGCCGTATGTGAGGCCTTTGATCCTGCTCTTACGGGCATAAGAGAACATAAATGCATAGTCTGCTGCAGAGAAAGTTGTGATACGGTCGTAGTTGATATTACCCTGGTTATCGTATAGGTTAATGGTGTTGGGTATGTCATCTATTCCCATGCGGATAACTGATATCCCGATAGTAGCGGCAGTATCCAGTTTCATGGAAAAACCACCATAGTCATACTTGGCTATACCTGCAAAGTATTCGTTATGCATAAGGCCGATCTGCATATCCGACGACTGATTAGCAAGGCCGGCCGGGTTCCAGTAAGCAGCGTTAACATCATTGGTGATACCTGTCTGGGCATTGGCCATGCCTAATGATCGTGCACCAACACCAATGGACAGGAACTCATTGCTGTACTTGGGTGCCTGGGCAAAGGCGCCCAGTCCAAGTCCGAAAATAAATATGAACAGCAATGTTCGTTTCATGCAATCAAAAAAAGGTTTATCCATAAACGTTAATTCTATTGAATTAGTATGGATAAGAAAAACCAAAAACAAAGAAACGATTTTCCATTAAATAGGAACACCGATAACTGAAAAAAACCTACCGTTTCCTTATTTATTACCATTTCAGAGGTTTATTTATGTATTTTTGTATATGAAAGCCCTGATTACCATGAAGAACAAAAATATTATTCTGGGAATTTTTATCCTTTTTATTATTGCTGCCTGTGCCAAAGTTGACGAACAGGACCGCAAGAATGTAGGGACTCTTACACTGCCGGTTGCCAGTTTTTACGTCACCGGAAATGAAGTCCCGGCCCCAGTTACGGTTACTTTCAATAATACTTCAGAATACAGCGACCAGTATTTATGGACATTCCATCATAACCAGTCGACCAGCAGTGAGCACAGCCCAAGTGTTACTTTCCACAACAATACCGACGAGGATATAACCATTCTGGTTACATTGAAAGTTACCGATTCCGGGACAGGTGAGACCAATACAAGGTCAAAATCCATATTAATAAAGCACTCCATTTAGCAATATCCGTATTCGGATAAATTAAAGACCGATTTCCTACGAATTTGGAAATAAATGTAATCTTTTAATTTCCACAATCCTTCATAAGTCGCTGTAATACTGCACATTGAAAAACGTGGCATATAGATTGCATAATAAAGGTGTCAAACCCCTTTAGAACACATTATTATGAAACTCGGTCTTAAAATTCCGCAAACTTCCAGGAGGACCCAATACTTCCGGTATTATAAGTGCGATCGTTGTGGTTATATCTCAACCAAGAAGAACACTGAATGTCCTATCTGTAAAAAAGATGGGCTCAGCAATAAGCTTCGCTAAGGCAAACTTTTTTTTCTTTATCTTCACATCTTAAAATTCAGATGTGAATGAAAAAGTTATTTCTTTCTTTTATTGCAGGCATTTTGATTTTCTTGTCTTTCCAGGAAGTCAAATCACAAGGTTTTATTCAAAAATATTTTGTCGATACTACCGACAATGCTTATGATGTCAGTAATTTTCTTGCTGCCCAGGGCGGGATGTTGATCTATCCTGTATTCATCACCGAGCCGGCAGTGGGATACGGCGGCGGACTGGGCTTGATCTTTTTTCACAGGAGTAAATATGAAAGAGAAACAGGACATTTGAGCAAGCTGCCCCCCAGCATGACCATGGTAGGAGGACTTTCCACAGAGAATGGTACGTGGGCAGGCCTTGTTGGGGACGTGGGATC
>JBDLIJ010000297.1:0-3395 GCA_039714935.1 Bacteroidota bacterium
TTTTGTTTGGCAAACAGTTCCCTGTCGATAAAATCATTGCCGTCAGCAAATTTCGTGATCCAGCCCAGTCCGGCTTCAATGGGTGAGGTGGTGTCATCAATATCATTGCCGTAAAGGCAGAAGCCCATCTCCAGCCTCAGCGTATCCCTGGCTGCAAGCCCGATAGGCTTGATGCCATAATCCCGGCCGGCTTCCAGTACCGCTTCATATATCTTAGCGGCATCATTATTGGCTATGTAAATCTCACATCCCCCGGATCCCGTATAACCGGTTGTGGAGAGGATGACATCTCCTACGCCTGCAAAGGTTAACTTCTTAAAAGTATAATATTCCATGTCGGTGACAGGCTCATCAGTGAGCTTTTGCATCGCTTCCAGTGCTTTTGGGCCCTGAACCGCCAGCTGTGCGATTTCATCAGAGGCATTGTAAAGCTCTGCTTCCATGCTGTTTTGTGAAAGACACCACTCCCAGTCCTTATCAATATTGGCAGCATTCACCACCAGGAGGTAGGTTTCCGCATCTATACGGTATACGAGCAGGTCGTCTACGATGCCCCCTTTCCCGTTCGGGAAGCATGTGTACTGTACTTTATTGTCAGTAAGTTTTGCAACATCATTGCTCGTCACCTTCTGCACAAACTCAAAAGCCTTCGGCCCTTTCACCCAGAATTCTCCCATATGAGAGACGTCGAATACACCTACGCTTTTCCTCACTGTTTCATGCTCAATGTTGATTCCTTCAAAGCTCACCGGCATATTATAACCGGCAAATGAAACAATTCGTGCACCCATCGATTCATGGATCTCTGTTAATGCTGTGTTTTTCATTTTATAAGATTTTGATTGAGATGTAATTTCAGCGGCACAAAAGTAAGAAATACTCTATAATTTGAACCACCATCATCTTGTTTTTCTTTATATCTTTGGATCGGATAATATAAATACATGTTTGCAAGCATAAAAAATATACCACGGGTTATCATCCTGATCATTGATATTTTTATTGTGGTAGCCTCCGTCATCCTTGCTTATCTGCTGCGCTTTAACTTTTCTATACCGGAAGTGGAGCTGATAGCGTTTCCAAAGGTGCTGGGCTATATTGTACTGATCCGGCTGATTAGTTTTTTGATCAGCCGCACCTATATCGGGATCATTAAATATACCAGTACTGAAGATGTGATCAGGATTTCGCTTACGGTGGTCTTTGGCAGTTTCATCTTTGTGCTTACCAACCTGCTCACCTATTATGCTTTTAACGGCATTTTCTTTATTCCTTTCTCGATCATCATCATTGATTTTATCAGTACCATCCTTATCCTTACAGCTTTCAGGATGATCGTAAAAGTGGCATATATGGAAATGGCTACGCCTACGGGAGAACGATCAGATATCATCATTTTCGGGGCGGGAGAGTCAGGCCTTATTGCCAAGAGGACCCTTGATAAGGATCCCGGCATAAACTACCGTGTTGTGGCATTTATTGATGACAAACCGGGAAAAGTCGGGAAAAAGATGGAGGGAGTGAACATATATCACAGCAAAAAGCTTGATGATGTTATTAAGCGTTGGCCTTACGCACAATTGATCATATCTCCCCAGAAATTATCACAGGCGAAAAGGCAGGAGGTTATTGAAACTTGCCTGGAAAATGATACAAAGGTGCTGAATGTTCCACCGGTATCGCAATGGATCAATGGAGAGCTTAGCTTTAACCAGATCAGAAAAGTAAAGATTGAAGACTTGCTTGGCAGGGATGTGATCCGCCTTGACAGGGAGCAGGTCAGCAAAGGCCTGGCTGGAAGAAACGTTATGATTACCGGGGCAAGTGGTTCTATTGGTAGTGAGATTGCAAGGCAGGTTGCAGGATATTCAGTCAGGAAGCTAATCCTGGTAGATCAGGCCGAGAGCCCATTGTTCCACCTTGAACTGGAATGCAGGGAAATGTTCGGTACAAAGGATATCGATATCGTGGTGGCTGATATTTGTGATGAGAACAGGATGAAGGATCTTTTTAATAGCTACAATCCGCATTTGATATATCATGCAGCAGCTTATAAGCATGTACCCATGATGGAGGCAAATCCGTCAGAGGCCGTACAAACAAATGTAAAGGGAACCATGATCCTGGCGAACCTGGCTGAACAATACAAGGTAGAGAAGTTTATTATGATCTCAACCGATAAGGCCGTTAATCCTACCAGCGTGATGGGTGCCTCCAAGCGGATAGCAGAGATGTATACCCAGGCAATGAACACTAAGAACGGAACCCTGTTCATCACAACCCGTTTTGGCAATGTGCTTGGCTCCAATGGATCGGTGATACCGCTGTTCAGGGATCAGATCAGCAAAGGAGGACCTGTAACCGTGACCCATCCCGAGATCACCAGGTATTTTATGACCATACCTGAAGCCTGCCAGCTTGTGCTGGAGGCCGGAGCCATGGGGAAAGGAGGGGAGATATTCATCTTCGACATGGGTGATTCTATTAAAATAGTCGACCTGGCAAAGAAAATGATCATGTTAAGCGGATTGAGGCTGGGCAGCGATATTCAGATAAAATTTACCGGCCTGCGTCCGGGCGAAAAACTATATGAAGAATTGTTGAATGATGAGGAAAATACCCTCCCCACACATCACCCCCAGATCATGATCGCAAAAGAAAGTGAGTTTGATCTCAATAAGGTTACTGAAAAGATTAATGATCTGGTGGGTATAACTGACAGCCTGGACAGCTTTGCCATCGTGAAAAAGATGAAAGATATAGCACATGAATTCAAAAGCCGGAACTCGGTGTTTGAAAGGCTGGACAAGGTTAAGTAGTTTTGGGTGTTGGGTGTTGGGTGTTGGGTGTTGGGTTTTGGGTTTTGAATTTGGGGTTTAAAAAAATGGTAATGTTTAAAAGGAATATATTCATAATACTCTTCTTGCTTGGCACATTTTCTGCTCAGGCCGCCTATATATTCATCCCTATGGATGATACGCAGCGCGACCACCTGAAAGCATATGGTGTTGCCTTCTGGGTGCTGGAGCAGGAAGTGGAGGTGAGCTGGCTGTTGAACTATAAAGGCGGGAGCTTTATGTGCCAGCATCATCAGCTGATCGAAAACGAATGCGTGATCAGGGGTGTAAGCTACCAGGTGATAGCGGATGTGCAGGCTGCCACATTGCTGCAGGATATCTCGGACCCGGAGGTGAATATGGATGAGATCAAATTGCATATTCCACCAAAGATAGCAGTCTATTCCCCTAAAAATAAGCAGCCCTGGGACGATGCCGTAACACTTGTGCTTACCTATGCCGAAATTCCTTATGACGTTATCTACGACCATGAGGTGCTTGATGGAATGCTTCCTTTATATGACTGGCTTCACCTGCATCACGAAGATTTTACGGGTC
>JBDLIJ010000298.1:0-3385 GCA_039714935.1 Bacteroidota bacterium
TGTATTTTGTATTTTTGGGAATGAGATCGTGATTTTGCTCTAAATCATATATCTGTGCGCTTTTAAATTCCAGCCTGTCAACCTGTAGTTCTTTTGCCAGCTTCTTCATGGCGGGTATCTGGTGCTCATTGGTTTTTAAGACCAGGAATTGCAGGATGATGTACGGCCGTGAAGACCTGAGTTGTTTTTTCCATCTGACGAGACTCTGAATCCCATCTGTGACGCGATCAAGTTCACCTCCCCTGCGATATCTTTCGTAGGTATACTGATCGGTGCCATCCATGGAGATGATAAGCCTGTCGAGCCCTGATGCTACAATATTTCTTGCATTGTCATCTTCAAGATAATGCCCGTTGGTGGAGCTTGTTGTGTAGATACGGTTTTTTGAGGCATAGCGGATCATCTTAAAGATGTCTGGATTCAGAAAGGGCTCCCCCTGGAAATATAAAAGAAGGTATGCCAGCCTGTCCTTGAGTTGATCAATGATGTTCTTGAAGTCTTCCTCAGGCATTTGTCCCGCCGGACGGGTGAACTGGCGGAGGCCGGAAGGACATTCCGGACATCTTAGGTTGCAGGAGGTCGTAGGCTCTGTTGAGAGGCTCGCCGGCATTCCGGCATGGAATGGTTTCCGCATCAAAATGCTGTAGTAGAAGCTGCACTTCAATATTAAATAATTGATGAGCTTTCGCCGGGTCATAGTGCGGGCAAAATGTATTCCGTCCCTTATGAAAGAAAAAGCATTTCCCATCTATCCTGTCTTACATATTGTCAGTGAGCTTCCTCACCAGCCTGAAGCTGTCAAAGAATTCCCTGGCTACAACCCTGAGGACGGTATAGCCCGGAATGGCAAGGATCATACCGGGAATGCCTGCCAGCGTTCCTGCCATGATGATCACAAGGAAGATCTCTACCGGGTGCGCCTTCACACTTGTAGAGTAGATAATGGGTTGAAGGATGATGTTGTCGATCAGGTTGGCAACGGAAAATATAAGGAGTACTGTAATGGATGTGACGAGCACTGTATCATAATAGCCCATGCTTAAGGTTGTAGTGACAGCAAGCAGCACACCCATGCTGGCTCCAATGATAGGTCCGATATATGGGATGATGTTCATCAGCCCACCCAGAAAGCCGATGATGATGGCTCCTTCAACACCAAACAGTATGAGGCCAACACTGATCAGGGTCATCATCGTAACCAACTCGGTGAGCAAGCCCACAAAATACCGTGACAGCATCCGGTGAATTTCCGACATGGCATTCCTGACTTTCTCTTCATATTTTTCAGGTATCAATACTACAATGAAATTGATAAGCAGGCTTTCGTCCTTAAGGAAAAAGAAGGTGATAAAAAGGATGGTGAAAAGGCCCATGAGGAAAGTGCTGGTGGCATCTAATAAATTTCCAAAAATACTTGAGAATGCTGTAAGGCTTATCATGGAATTAACCTGTTTGTCGAGCATGCCCTGTATGGTCTGATCGGCTGCTATGATGTCATAATCCTGTAAAAATCCCTGTACGCGCACGATAGGCTCACGGAAATATTCAACGATCTCCTGCATGTTGATCTGCGAGATCAAATTAGCCTGATTCGAGATAAGGGGGACGAAGAAAAGAAAAAATCCAACAAATACCAGTATCATCGTAATCAAGGCCAGAAAGGCATTTAATGAATGTGGCAACTTGATCTTCCCAATGCTTATTTTGTCCAGCAACCTGACCAGCGGATGTCCGATAAAGGATAATACCGCCGAAATGATCACATAGATCACCACATTGGAAAAATACCAGACCATCATTCCAAGAATGACGAATCCTATCAAGGATAATGCAATTGAGTATTCTCTTTTCATAAGTGAGATTTTAAACAAAGTTAGGAAAAATATAATCTTTATTATCATTAGCTTTGTTCCGTAAAATATAAACGAGCCGCTTCATGAAGATTCAAAAAGGTATACTGTCTGTTATTATCTTTTTGCTTGCATCGATGATGTCGTTGTCGGCCCAGAACAGTATGGTCTCAAGTGCCATCCAGGCTTTTCATGATGGCGATTATGAAAGCGCTTACCAAATTGCCGGTGATGCTCTGGCAAATATTGACGAGCTGAGTGGTGATTATATCCCTGCGGCATATTATTATCTCGCCAAATCACGTATTCAGGTGCTGCGTTTGGCACTTGAGTCGGGTGATCAGGAGAAGTACTCAGGCATGCAAAATGCACTGATAGAAAGTTATTATGATTATAAGGAGGCATTGAAGACGGCGGATGCAAAGCTTAAAAGTGATATTGAACAGGATCTCAGCACACTGTATAATCCGATACTTCAGACCGGACTGTCGGCCTTAAATACTTCAAAGGACAAGCAACAGCCACACAATATTCAACAATCAGCCCTGCAGGCTGCCCTGGGTTATCTGAAAGCGGCTAAAGATATCTCTGCGACCTATCTTATCTGCGATCTGCTTGGACAAACATATATTGCCATGGGTGATTCACTGCAGGCATTAGCTCTGATGGATGAGAGCATTACTGCCTATCGTAGCAATCCACCCGTTCCTCCTGATTTTCTCATGGCCTATGTGTATTTTCGGAAAGCGATGATTGAAAGATATTACCTGTTGGAAAGCAGAAAGGCACTGGCTACATTGATGGAAGGCCAAAATCTTCTTCATCATGAATACAGTAAGCCACGTGCCACTGCCCTGACTGCCGAAGACAGGCTTGTGTATGATAATGGGCTGATCGACCTGATCGGCTTTGAACTGGATATCTATTTGCACGATACCCTCCTGATCGATGATGCCATCATCAGATTCCAGGAGATACTCGTGATGTATCCCGAAGACTATGACATCCATGTTTCCTATGCAAATCTTCTTGAAGAGATTGATGTCAACCTGGCTATTGATGCCTACGAGACGGCTATCAGCATCGACGACAGTAAAGAACTGGCTTATTTTAACCTTGGGGCCCTTTATAATAACCTGGGCTCAGAGCTATACCTCAGAGGCTTAAATACTGATGACGATCACCGGGCCGACAGTTTGTATAATGAAGCCAATGATTATTTCAGAACAGCATATATAAACATGGAAAGCGCATATAACATCAATCCTAAACTCCTGCCCTGCATACGTGCCCTGGTACAGTTGTCGAAAACGCTTGGGTTGGATGAAAGGGCTGACTATTATAGGCAAAAGGAGATGGAGTTGAGGGGATTTTAGTTGGTTGTGCTACGACTCCGCTCAGCATGACAAATGGTTGAATTGGTTAATCGGGAAATATAAAAAGATGAAAATAAATAAACCTTTTATTGGAATAATTGCATTCTTAATTGTGCTGTTTACCATGCCTCTCGGTCATGCAGCAATGATAGTCATGGA
>JBDLIJ010000299.1:0-3279 GCA_039714935.1 Bacteroidota bacterium
ACCTTTTGTGTCTGGGTTTCATCGGAAGGATCATCAGTTGGGCAAAGGGTAATAATATGTTTTATAAATGGGTGGTTGGTGCTGTAATCGAAATACCACCCATTACCATTGTTGGCGCCTCCCGGATTTGGACTGGTATAATCATCATAGGTATATTCCTGCACATCCCCACCTGTATCTTTATCTGAATCCGTTACCCTTACTGAAACCGGATTGGTTGTCAGGGTGCCATTACCCATGTTATCGCCCCAGGCGGTGATGGCATGGCCCCCATAGCCTGAGCTTCCGGTTTGTGGCCAGCTAATGCTCAATCCTGTAAACTGGCATCTTCGAAGTTCATTTCCTACAAATTGTGCTCCGCCGGCATTGGCCCAGGGTATTCTTGTCTTATGCCCGTAGACCGTCACAACAGTATAGGGATTGGTAGTCCAGATATTATTTGTTGAACTCAACCACCAGCTAAGGGCAGCATCTGTCCATCCGCCATTGGCTATGCCATAATTGGCAACCATGTCCGCATAAATATCATCGGCACGGTCCTGTACTGTTGTACCATTTCCATATCCGGCTCCGGCAAGCATATTTGAAGCTGTGGCCATCCAGCAAGAATTGTCAGTGCCTCCGCCGCCTGCTTTGTCGACATCCGGCGGTGGATCCATCTTCATGTACTTGCAAGAAGTAAACATGATCATTAAACTTACCAGCAACAGTGTGCCGGTAAATAATTTAACTAGATTTTTCATAAAACCTCCTATTTATGTTAGTTACAGTTTATTCTACAGGTCATTAATGATCTTGACCGATTCCCAATCCCAGGCTTCATGGCCGTCATGGTCATGGCCAACGATTGAATTGTCTTTCACATACAGCTTGAGGGTATAGGTACATGACTCTCCCCTGTAGATATTGGGATCAGGTGCCGGTGAATACGGGCTGGGAGCTGCTCCACCATCCAGGGATGTGATATCCCATATTGCCAGCTCACCCTCATCACCCAGTCCGGGTACGCTTACCGGCGGTGTTCCAGGCAGCGCGGGTACACGTGTAGTAACATTCCCGGTCAGCCCATGATAAGTCCCGAATTGTTTCTTGAACTTCAGGTTATAATAATCGAAATTATCGTTAGGAGCTACGGGTGGCCACCAGGCTTCATCAATGACCGGATCCCAGGCCAGGCCCATGATGCGGATCCTGCCATGCTTTTTCATCGAAAGATCCTGGCACTTGGGCAGGTCTTCCCAGGCACTCGTCTTTTCATTCCACCACTGGAACTTGATTATATCACCTTTGATATTATGATTATCCAGCCAGATATGCTGTATGTCATGATACAGATGTCCTGCCGTATCTTCGGCTGTCAGCAGAAGGCTGAAACGTCCGCTTCCTGTCGGCACACTGTTCCATCGCTGCGATTTCAGCTTGGGATATGTTGAACCAAAGATGGTAACGCTTTTCCAGCTGTTTATCAGGTTTATCGGGGCCGGCCCTACCCTGTTCCAGGGCTGATAATGGTCTGCCGTTATGTATTCAAGCGGCAAGGGGTTTAACATGCCCGTAAAAGCTACCGGAACAGCAGCATCGGTTGCCGGCTGCGTGGGCTCTCCACCCGGTGCAGCAACCTGGGCATGACGTATCGCATACTTCTTGATCTTCCTTCCCGGACATTCATATATATAGGCAGATCCGTGAACAGCCATGCTGCCGCCGAATGAGCGCAGCGGATAGTCCGGGGCTACTTCAAGGGCAAGCTCGGCATTCGGATCAAATGGATTTGGATTTCCCGGTGAAGGGATGGTGCTTAAGGCAGGCACACCGGCTACCCTGCTGATATATACAAATACCTTAAGCAGGGTGAAGGTCTTCTTGCATACCTTGGCCGATCCTGAACCATATGGATAAACCGTAAGTACAACCTCATAGGCTCCGTCCATCAATGATGTGGTGTCGATCTTGCCGAGATGGCCATTCACCACCGGGCTGCCTCCACTGCCACCTCCTCCCGGATAATGGACTGTTGTAGTAACAGGACTTCCTCCCATGTTAATTCCCAGCGTATAATGGCTGAAGTAAGATCCGGAAGCAGTTCCTTTCACGTCGATATACAATATTCCTAAAGTAGCATCTTTTTCCTCCGGAGTACATCCGTCAGGATCAGTTATCCCACATTTAAGGCAACGCTGTACTCGCATCAGGATGATGATGATAGCAATCAGGATGAGCTTGATCATAAGGATGATCCATGAGAAGGTATCAGCCTTTGCCAGTTTCTCCATCTCACCAGAATATAACTGGGTGATGACGAGGATAACAAGCACAACAAGCACTATCCATTTAATTAAATGAGCTAAATCGAAACGCCTTGGTTTTTTTTCATCAAGCATACGTTCCCTGGATTTTTTGTTTTCCATGGCAAAAAATTTTAGTGAATAATAAGCTCTGAAAATGTTATGGGTTGGTTTTGTTTATTTGACATTCTTAGAGCAGGATATCCGTCTGCAGCAAACAATAAAGTTAGTGACGAAAAGAAGTTTTTTCAAACAATCTAACCCTTATGTCATAGGTGGTAATTCCTGTTGAATAAGTGGGCAGATATTCCGAATAATTGGACATTCCCACATGGATAGTTTACGACCTGTGTTATACAAAACTAATGTTCAGCCGCTTAATGCTGCTGAACAGGTTTTTGTTACGCCGCTTGGCGATAGGCACCTCAATATTTTCCTTCAGGATCAGCTTTTTCTGGTTAATGATCCCCGTGACATGATTGAGGTTTATCAGGTATGAATGATGTATCCTGCAGAAATTTTTTCCCGACAATGACGACTCCACATCCTTCAGCAGCCTTGAGGCCAGGATAGAGCGGTCTTTGCCAATAAAGATCTGTGTATACCTGCCGTCTGCTTTACAATACAGGATATCTTTCTGTTCAATGACAGTGATATCCTTGAATCCACGAATTGCGATTTTCATAGCTCATGTTTCTACGGCAGTAAAAATGGCGTATTCCGAATGCCGGCGGGTTATATATATATTAATACCGGATCGGCTTGAAAAGTAACCCTGAAAGCTTACAAAAAATCAAACAAAAACACTACAACCCTCAGGCATTCAGGGTAGCAAAAAGGAATTAAGTACTCATATAATACATCTGCACAAAATCGACCACATTGGTATACATGATCTTATCCAGCGCCTGTTCGATGCTAAGGTCCTGCAGCAGGTGCTCAATATTTTCCTGTCCGGGCATGATCTTTTCCAGCATCGACCTGAAATCCACAA
>JBDLIJ010000300.1:0-3267 GCA_039714935.1 Bacteroidota bacterium
GCTTTTTGTGGAACCTGAGGGTTGGACCACCGTGGAATATTATATCAACGGCTTTTCATCTTCCCTTCCGGAGGAAGTACAGTTTAAAGCCTTACGGAAGATACCGGGCTTTGAAAATGCAAAGATCTTCCGTCCCGGATATGCCATAGAGTATGATTACTTCCCTCCCGTTCAGCTTAAGTACAGCCTTGAAACAAAACTGGTGGAACAGTTGTATTTTGCCGGACAGATCAACGGAACAACCGGGTATGAGGAAGCGGCTGCACAGGGGTTAATGGCCGGCATCAACGCCCATAGAAAATTGAATGGGCAGGAAGAATTTATCCTGGGAAGATCTGATGCGTATATTGGTGTGCTTGTCGATGACCTGATCACCAAAGGAGTGGATGAGCCTTATCGCATGTTCACTTCCCGGGCAGAATATCGCATACTGCTGCGTCAGGACAATGCCGACCTGAGGCTCACCCCGAAAGGCTATGATGTTGGTCTGGCTTCACAGGATCGCCTTGATCAGGTTAAGCACAAAGAAGCTTTGCTTGACAGCATCATCCGGTTTTGCAGGAAAGAGAGTGCCATACCGGAAAGCATGAACAATACCCTGGAAGGAAAAGGCACCGATCCGCTGAAGCAAAAAGTAAAGATCGCCTCCCTTTTGCTCAGGCCTCAGCTGCATATGCAGGATATTATCCAGGGGTCCCCTTCGCTGTCGAATTTTATTTCCGGTCTCGACGGTGTAACTGATGAGATCATTGAGCAGGCCGAGATCCGTATAAAATACCAGGGATACATCGACAAGGAAAAAGATCTTGCCAACAGGCTGGGTAAGCTCGAAAATCTTGTCATTAAAGACGATATTGACTATGCCCAGCTCACTTCATTGTCTTTTGAAGCTCGTGAAAAACTCAATAAGATCCGGCCAAGAACCATTGGCCAGGCTGCCAGGATAAGCGGAGTTTCCCCGGCTGACATATCCGTACTGGCTATTTACCTCGGAAGCTAAGACCTGTTCCACGTGGAACATTTTGTTTTTCGTACGACGTATTAGGTATTACGTATTACGAAGTATATTAAATAAGCTCGTAGTACGTAATACGTAGTACTTGATATCTCACCCCACACCCCACACCCCACACCCCGTACCCTGTACCCTGTACCCTGCACCTTGAACCCTGAACCTTTCTTATCTTTGCAGCTTTGGTTTCACGTGAAACATACATATGGAAAATGTAACTCGCTGTGCAGTATGTGGTTCTGAAAATTCCTCCGACTTCATCGAATGCACAGATCATTTTGTCTCCGGCGAAAACTTCATAATCAGCTCTTGTGATGAGTGCGGCTTTTGCTTTACCAATCCCAGGCCTGAGCTTTCAGATTCTGCGTCATATTATGAATCCGAAAAATATATTTCGCATTCAAAAACCAACAAGGGCTTAACGAACATCCTTTTTCACCAGGCTAGAAAATTCACCATTCGCTATAAGCGTAATATTGCTAAAAAATATTCTTCAGCTCCATCCATACTGGATTATGGTTGCGGTACGGGAGATTTTCTACATGCAATGAAACATGCAGGATTTAACTGCACGGGCCTGGAGCCCAATGCAACTGCAAGGGAGCATGCAGTTTCTAATTATGGCCTTTCCGTTATCCGGGAAAATGAATTGGGAGCTATTGCAGATTCCTCCCTCGGGTGCATAAGTCTCTGGCACGTACTTGAGCATGTGTATCCTCTTGAGGAACGATTGCAACAATTTTACAGCAAGCTTCAACCCGGCGGCACCTTAATTGTAGCCGTACCCAATATGTCTTCTTTTGATGCCCGGAAATACAAAAGCCATTGGGCAGCTTACGATGTTCCCCGCCATATTTATCATTTTACGCCTGAAACTCTTTTACGCCTCATGGAACGTATCGGCTTTGCACACATTAAAACAAAGCCTATGAGGCTGGATGCATTTTACATCTCACTGCTCAGTGAAAAATACCGGCATGGACATGAAAAATTCATCAGCGCATTTTTTACCGGCCTGCGGTCCAATTTTTCTGCATGTTTTGGCAAAGGGAATTATTCAAGTTTAATCTATATCTTTAAAAAGTCAAAATAGGGCATTTTAAGCACCTCTGGCAAACGATTACCCCAAAATGGAATCATTACCCTTAACAAGACAAATCGTGCATCAGGGAGGCTAATATTAACCCATGGTTTATTTTACTGATTAACAGATTGTTACGTGGCTAAAATCACAAAAAACAGACATCTTGCCCAGCGGTTCCTGTTTTATCTGTCAATAACACTTATGTTCATATTAACATCTGTTATATATGAAACAAGGGTCATGCGTCATCTCGACCCGGAAAGTATTATTGAAAATTTCCAGGAAGACTTTTCCGAATCTGAAAAATTTCTGTCGACATCTCTTGAAATTCTCTCAGACGAAAAATATATCACAAATGATATCCTAACCGATGAACTGATCCGCTCCCTATCCGGCCCGCTTGAAGTTTTCTTCTTTAAATTCCGTGACGACAGCCTCACCTACTGGTCTGACAACTCAGTACCATTTATCCCCGGAACAATTCACTCCGCCAACACAGAGGTGCTTCAACTGGCCAATGGTATTTATTTTCATCGCGACACCCTGCTGGGACCCTACCGCTTATGCGCCCTGTTCCTGATCAAGAAAAACTTTCCCTACCAGAACGAATATCTCAGCAACAACTTCAATGCTTCTTTTGATGTGCCTGCGGAGTCTTCCATTTCGCTATATCCGGGTACCTACAATATAACAAGCCGGGATAAGTTTTTATTCTCCATCGAACCTCCGGTATTAACAGATCCGGGCAGGATACCCGGTCTGCTAATGCTGGCCCTGTATGCATTTGCCTTCCTTTCATTGTGTGCGGCCATATACCAGCTATACCTCCGCTTTGCACGATTTTTAAGGTCGAAGCTATTACTGGTGCTTGCTTTTTGTATTGATGTAGTCCTGCTTCGCATGCTGATGTTCTTCCTGAAGATACCGGGCAACCTTCACGACTCCCATATATTCAGTCCCGGTGCATTTGCAGCTTCCGACTGGGTACCCTCTATGGGTGACTTTCTGTTCAACGCCCTGACCATACTGGTAATCTCCTATACCTTGTTTATTACCTATCGCAATATCAGGCTGAAGAAAAATATTAGCCCGTTTCGGAGATACTTCCTGATCTTCTCCCTGTTCATGCATATTTTCATCTTTTATCGCTTGTTCCTGTGGGCCGTGAACA
>JBDLIJ010000301.1:0-3239 GCA_039714935.1 Bacteroidota bacterium
AGTAACACTGTCTTCTCCAGTTTCGTTCCGGCATTGGATTTCCATACCTCTTCCGGTGTACGGCACTTAAAAGCAGTGTGTTTAAGCGAAAGTCTCCAACTGCCAATTTCATTGATCACCATATTTTGAATGGCATGAGCTGTTTTCAGGTCACCTTTGTTTTCTGCTTTGATTTTCTCAATAGCCTCACCCATTGCAGGAGTAGTCTGATAGGTGAAAGCTGCCTGGGCAACAAATGGGAAATATGCTCTTGGAAGGTCTTTAGCCGTACTGAAAAACAACCTGGGCAAAAGCTCACTGTCGGTACCCCAATAATTTGAATGTGCCGACAAAGCTGTAAAAGAAAATGTGTATATATTACCTCCTTTTGCTGCTGTGATTTCCGGGCTGGTACGCATGTTTAGCATTTTATACTGCAGCTCCATTCCTTCAGGAATATGAAAGATGACTTTTTTATCTTTTATGGGCACAACGCCTTTGATAAGTTCCTCACCCATAAAAGCCGGCATATAGCCGTCTTTTGTCTTGATGGTGTAATCCAGAAAAATGCTGGCTCCAACCTCCAGCCCTGTATGGGTAATAACCATCTCTCTTAAATGATTATAAGGTGCTGAATGTGCTGCTGCCCGGGGCAAAACTTCATTAAAGGCATTGTCAGGGACTTCTACCCGCTTACCATCAGCCATCAGCGTGTATGCTTCATTAATTTCCACTTCCTGGTATGTTGGATCATAAACAATAAAAGTTTCACCAAAATAACGATGAAAGGCCAGATGGCTAAGTAGTTTAAGCTCCTTGTATTCCCTGTATTCACTGCTGCCGTCTTCGTTAAGTGTATACTCATGAATGACCTTATTAAAAATGGCATCTCCATTTTCCTGTGAGAAAGTGGTAAGAGCGGTAAACAGAAATATGGGGATCAGCAAATATTTTGAGATTGTTTTCATAATGTTTGAAATAAAGTGACTAATTAAATTTAAGGATCACCGGTTCTTTTGAGAACTTCTTCTGTGCGGCCACAGCCCTGCGGAATGATCCCCAGTCTTCCTTTTCGTAGATCCTCTTGTTCAGGATCACCTTCTCATGTATCATAATTGAATTACCGGATTTAGATAATTTATATTCCCCCTCAAAGCTGGCAGGGGTATCATTGAATGATTTTTCTTCAGGCAAATAAACCATGCTCACACTGGCAGGAAGCTTTATGTTTTCATGTAACTCTACAAGCCTCGAACAGCGATCACGGAATGGATATTTCCGCTCGTCCTTTTTCACATTCATATACATATGCGACATCCCCGACATGAATATTCCGGATATGATCACCGGAGTAAATATTATTTCATTATCTGTGATCACTGCAAAATCGGGGATGGTATAACTGATCTGTAACTTGATTGGTCCGGCCATATAATCATAGGGATCGTCATATTCAATCCCGGTGATTTCCATGAGGGGGTATTTTCTTTTCAGCTCTCTTTCAACATTCCTGTCCCAGCTGTTTTTGAGTGCCCGGGTGAACAGGCTTCTGATTGCTCCATCTGATTGCCCTTCAGCTTGAAGTATGAGGCTGCCTTCCAGGCTTCCATCTTTCCTGATCACTGATTTTCCGCTGATCTTAAAGTAGTGATTTTCAGGGGCAGAAAGAGGGGTGATTCCGAGGTCGGCACCTTCAGGCACTCCCAGGAGGTAATTCTGTTGTTGCTCAGCGCTCGACCATAATTCCCTCAGGAAGGGCACCCAGGTTGGGTCAAGGAGCTTATACTCCCCATTCCTTAGTTTTACTACTGTCACACTGTGATTAAACTGATCAGCCGGTATGTAATCAATCCGGGAGCCGGCCATGGTCATAGCAGGATAAGATTCGAAACCTGCTGCACGCAACATGGTTACAAGCATGCCTGCTTTATCTTTACAAACACCACAGCGGTCGAGAAAGGTCATATCGCCCTTATGCAGCGTGTAACCTTCACCGGGCCCCATCGAAATACCTGAATAACGCACCTCATCAGCAACCCAATGTGTAAGAAGGCTGATGGAGTCCATTTCAGTCTTGGCCTTCCCATCCAGGATCTCATCAACCTTTGACTTTACCTCGGATGTGACGTCAAAGCTGCCATAGTCTTCATTAACATTATAGAACCATAGTGATTTGGCATACCAGTCGGGGCTGGAACTGATGAGCAGTTTTGTGGCTACATCTGAATAAGCAAGCATCCCCGGCTCATACTTCATGGGCATGATATCCTTTTTTGAGAATGTATATATCATCTTGCCGCCTTCTTGCCATACCGTAGTTTTTACTTCTCCGTTATATACCTCGTACTGAACAAGCTTGTCTTTAGGTACCGAAGTCTGATATACTTTTTCGAGTATTGGGTCCCTGCTCCAGAACTCTATGATATCATAAAAGTGTCCGCGCATGGGAGGGATATACATTTCATCCTCATCACCGCCCAGGAGTGCATAGGTGAAACCTTTTCTGAACAAGAATACCTCTACCGCGTCGCCGGGCTCAAGCCGCCCTGTTTCTATCATCTTTTCGCTGGCACCCCAGTAAATCATTCTCGCAGGAGCAGGATAATCCATTACACTGTTGATATCCAATTCTTCCACCTCCCCTGTTTTTTTGTGGATAAGTACCTTCCGGATCTCAACATATGCCGAAAGGGGATCATAACCATAAGTGATCGTACTAAGGTCAAGGGCTCCTTTTGGTGTCAGGACCTTATACAGCCGATGAGTGTAAACATAAGTTAAACCTGTCGCCTGTACATCCGAAAAAGTGCTGTCGAAGATGATCAACTTGCCGGCACCCGGGAAATCATCTGAGTTACCGGAGGCTTTTATCAATTCACTGACCGGATCACCCTGAACAATAATTGCAGTGAAGAAAATTGCAATCAGACCGTATATTTTTTGAAGCATAAGATAAATATTAAATGAGTTGGTAAAAATAGTAATTATCTGATGGATGAAATACTGATATCCATGTATTTTTCTACTTTTGTAATACCTCTCAATTGTTTAAAAACTATATCATGAAAAACATTACTAACACCATCATATTAATAATCGTAAGCTTTGTTCTTCTCAGTTGCACACAGCAACCAAAGCCGGAATGCGAAAAGGAAAGCTTTTCATTTGCCTTCATGACCGATATCCATTTGCAGCCTGAGCAAAATGCTGTAGAAGGATTCAGGGCTGCCATCACTGAAGTGAATGCCCTGAAACCCGAA
>JBDLIJ010000302.1:0-3214 GCA_039714935.1 Bacteroidota bacterium
TGCCGGTTGGATCGAGTTTGCCAACGACATGAAATATTCACGGTCTAACAGACCGACGGGACTCAGGGGAGAGCATAGAAACTCGAGTCATATGGATGCCGGAGACGGATTTATCATTGAGAAAGATGCTGTCAGGGATCTGGTTAATATGGCGCATGATAATTTCATTGAGGTTATCCCTGAAATACCTTCACTTACCCATGCTTACAATCTATTGACAAGGCATCCTGAACTGGCAGAATATCCCGGAGATAACTGGCCGGATACCTATTGCCCGTCCAATCCTGCATCCTATGAGCTTATGTTTGATGTATATGATGAGTATATTGAAGTGATACAACCCAAAATGATCCATATCGGGCATGACGAGTGGAGGGTGCCCATGGATGTTTGTCCACTTTGCAAAGGAAAGGATTATTCTAACCTCTTCGCACAGGATGTGAATAAAATATATGACTACATATCAGATAAGGGGATCAAGGTTGCCATGTGGGGTGATCATTTACTGGAGAGTGTTCGCAATGCCGGACCCAGGGAGGCGACAACTTCTACAGGTATTAAGTATCAAAAGCCCGGGGCGCTGCCTCCTTCTGTTGTAAAAGAATCCATCCCAAAAGAGATACTCATCTTCAATTGGTTCTGGGCTGATCAGGAGAGGGAGATGGAATTACAGGAATTCGGATTTACCCAGGTATATGGGAACTTTAAGCCCAACATCAGCAATTGGGATGAAAGAATAGAGAGAGCAGAAATTGCAGGAGGTGCTCCATCCTCATGGGCTGCAACAGATGAGTTTAATTTTGGGAAAGATTTGATGATTGATTTTTTGGGGTGTGCTAATCTGCTATGGTCAACGCATACCCTGGATCAAACAGACCTGGGAAAGGTTGTCCGGGGATTGGTGCCTTCCGTCAGAGCTAACTTACAAGCTGACCGAATTCCCAGTGAAGATGGGGATGCAGTTGAATCCATTGATATTTCCTTACATTTTAATCTGGCCAATGATTCAAAAATCTTTGATATTGATCTGAGTCATTTAATTTCCGGAGAGGTTTATAGCCGGAAAAAGGTGTTTAACCTGGTCCATTCAGCCAAAGAGTCAGGGAACTGTGCAGTTGCCGTAGGCACCATTGGAGTTATTGAAAACCCCCTTCCTCCTGAGATGAAGGGTATTCCAATTAATGAAGATGTGAGCAGCCTCATATTCCTGCATGCATGTGCGCTTCCTTCAGGAAATCAAAAAGCCTATTATAACATCCCCGACTTTTTTGATACACCGGATCTGTTGGGATGGTATGAAGTGGTGTATGAAGATGGATTTAAGGTAATTGTTCCTGTCCAGTATGGTGTCAATATCCTGGAGTGGAACCCGGGGGGAGACAAAAGCCTTGATGAGAGAGTAGGGGCGACAGGATCCCCTCAAAATGCATATTGTTATTTGGCCGATCCAATTCAATGCTCTTCCAGTAAGAAAGAGAATCCGATCACTTTCTTTGCTTATGAATGGGTCAATCCGCGTTTTGGTAAAGAGATAAAAGAGGTGAATGTTCACGGATCTGTAAATTATCAGGCCACAGAGAGAGCTGGAAATCCGGAAACCAGGCCCATGCCAAATAATGCGATTTTATTAGCAGGCATCAGTAAAGTTATAAAAAGGGAACCTTATATAGCTAGATAAGAGACATATTAGAATTACCATCGAGTATTATGGGACTGCCCAGGAGTATATTTAAAATTAAACTCATTGACAGCGAGGCATATGGCAGTATAAAATTATGAATTGGACAAATAGATCATCTTGACAAATATATTTGATCAGCATATTCTTTTTTATAGCTCAGGGGAGTCAAACCGGTTATTTTTTTGAATTGTTTAATAAAATATGACACATTAGAGTAACCACAGGTGTAGCAAATACTTGCGACAGGTTGGTCTTCCTCTACCAATAAGCGGCATGCGTGAGAGATCCTTATTTCATTCAGGAATTTAATAAAGGTTTTATTGGCTCGTATTTTGAAATACCGGCAAAAGGCCGGTGTTGAAAGATTCGCTATTGTTGCTACATTCTCCAGGGTAATATCATTATGATAATTATTGTTCACATACTTAAAAACGTTGTTGAGGCGGGTTGAGTCATTTTCATTGATTGTATGCTGAACTAATGGACTGGCCAGAAACTCATATTCTTTTCGTGTAGCTATTATTTCAAGGATTGATAACAAAAGAGATATACGTTTGAGTCCAGTGGATTTACTCATGGATTTCATAAGTAAAGTTATCTTTTCAATACTTTTTCCGGTGACTTTAATTCCCCTCTGGGAAAGCTTAATTAATTGAAGGACACTTTGAGATTCTGGTAATTCCCAGAATTGTTCACCAAATATTTCCATTTTGAAGAGAATGAAAATGATCTCGGAATTGAGATTCCTGTTTTCATTTGCGACTCTTTCATCACTATACCAAACGTGCGGGACATTCTGACCAATCATTATCAGATCACCAGGCCCAAAGTGTTCTACAGAGTCTCCAACAAACCGGGTACCTGTACCATTTATGACAAACAGAATTTCAATTTCCGGATGAAATTGAAGAGGATTAGAGAAGTGTTGAAACTTCATATGTTCTACATAAAAGGAATGATTGGTATTTGCTTCTATTCTTTGGAAAACCGGGAGCATGTTAAAAATGTGTTATTATTTGATAGATTAATTCTATCAGGTTAATCTTTACAAGTATAACTTTGATCTAAATTGTTAGAATTAAAGAAAGTACGCCTCATCATTATTATTTATTAAAGTTATCACTAATGGAATAAATAACAAATAAATAACACCGATGAAAGTAAATTAACTGTTATTGAAGCAATAGAAAAGTATTGGAATAAGTAATAAAGGGAATAGTCTTTAATCAAATCAATAATGCGTTTTGTTATGAAACAAAATACTGCAATACTAACTATTTTTTATCTCTGTCTATTTTTATCCGGGGAACTCAAAGCATCTGATAGTTATAAAGATTCTGCTGAAATTATCAGAATAATTGATGCTTCAAAAGACATTCGTCCATTCCCTGATTTGGTAGCTTACAGGAATACCTCGTTGCAAAAGGCTCCTGCTCCGATATTAGGTGAAATCAGTGAGGATGTATACGGACGGGCTAAAATTACCCGTTGTTGGTTAAACCTTGATGAAATGTGGGACTACCAGACCCGTCA
>JBDLIJ010000303.1:0-3212 GCA_039714935.1 Bacteroidota bacterium
ATTTTCTTTACGATCGGATCAATTGCTTTGATGTCGCGGGTTGATTTGCTACCCATCATCTTACCTAATATACCCATTGAAAATATTTTTATCGCTTACCAAGTAACTATCCAGCCATTCAGCCATTTAACCATTTAGCAAGCCATTTTATCTATTGTTTAGTAGAACATATCAATTATCGTACCCTTACAGGCGACTTATCGTTTTCTGCCATTTCGGCAGGGATATGGCAAAATTAAGGAATTTTAAGGTAACAGATGCCGGGTGCCGGATACCTAATGTATTACCTTCATGATTGCCCGCTCCAGTTCATCTCCCGGCGGAGGGGCAGGGCATTGAGAGATGTTGCCTTCCACATCGATGAGGACATACAAGGGCAGGTCCCTGATATTATACAGATCATACACCACTGGATCATTGCCATAATGAGCGAAGGTCCAGTAATAATTGCCTGAGTTGGCTATGTCAAGGTAACTCAATGGATCAATATCCATTGACACACTGATGACCTCCAGTCCGGAACGGTATTGGTTATAGAGCTCCGCAATCTTGTCGAAAGTGTAAGAGGTGCCCTCCTGGGCACTGCGGAAAAAAGTAAGCAGGATGGGTTTCCCTTTAATGTTTTTAAGATTGAATTTCTGGCCGGCGATGCTTGTTAACAGCAGATCCGGGGCCGGGCTTCCCGGACTTAAGGATGCGAGTGATTCCAGTAGGTTGGTAGCAATCCTTTTGTGCATGGCAACACGTGTTTGCTCACCCAGAGCACGGATCATTTGCAGCACCTGAGGCTTTTTATAGGTGCCGTTATAATAAAGGCTCTTTAAAGCATGTAAGGCAACCAACTCGCGGAAGTCCTTATCTTCAAGGTAGCTGACGCCCGCCAGGGCCTCCATGATTGCCTCATGATCGGCATTGTCATTTACGGCAATAATCAGGTCTGAAATGGTGATAACATCAGGGGAGGTGATCAGGAATTTTTCAAAAAACTGTTCAAAAAAGTATGTGTATTCTACGTTATCGTACAATATTACCTGATCATTAAAATACTCTTTGGACAGGGCACTTTTCCCTTTCAGCCTGGCATATTGTTCAACATCTGCCAGCTTGTAAGTGATATAATCAGCAAAATATCCGGAGTCAGATAATGGAAATACGTCTGATACCTCCTCTCTGAATGTGTGTACTCTCGATTTGTCGTGGAGGGTATAGATATGATCAAAGTTTTCCATGACGAATTTATTGTACATGGCATTGAACTTCCAAATCCTGAGGTTCAGGTCGTTGGTGTCTGCATCTGTGAAGTCGTAAAAGAGGTTCTTTCGGTCGAAGTATGACTCAAGATGGTTGTCTTTATCATAGCCTACCTCCAGAGAATAGGTTTTGCCGGGTTCTATAAATATCTCTGCCCGCTGGTAGTTGATGTCGAGAAAGGCCATGATGGTTTCCTGAATGTCGAAAGTTAATGCAAAACTCCCGTCATCCCCGATCTCATGCTGACCCAGGGTGATGATCTTTTTAGAGACAAAGTCGTCATAAGCGATCAGCCGGATGATCTGTCCATCAGCCCCGGAAACGATTCCGTTTAAAGTCGTTTGTTGAGCAAATAATGCGATGGGAACAATACATAGCAAGAGGAGTAGAAACTTCTTCATAACGGGCAATATTAATAAATCACATATTAAACGCAATTGATTACCCATTATTATAACCGCGCCCCGTCAACCTGTCAACCGTCAACCGTCAACTTAACCTGCTCCGGCACAAACTGGCTCGCATCCCCTCCATGCCTGAGGATATCACGTACGATAGATGAGTTTAAAGATGTATGTTCCGGGGCAGTAAGGAGGAATACTGTTTCAATTTCTGGGTGCATCTTTTTGTTCATCTGTCCTATACTGCGTTCGAATTCAAAGTCGGCCGACGTACGCAAGCCACGAAGGATAAAGCCGGCATTGACCTGCCGGCAGAAGTCAACAGTCAGGCCGGAATACCTTGCCACGCTTACTTTTTCTTCGTAGGCAAAGACCTTATCTATCCACTCTAGCCGTTGTATGATATCGAAATAGCTTTTTTTCTCGGCATTCTCACCAATGGCTACTATGATCATGTCAAAGAGCTCACAGGCCCTTTCAATAATAGATTGGTGCCCAAGGGTGATGGGATCGAAGGACCCGGGAAAGACGGCGATTCTATTCATCTTATTTAATTATGGGTTATGAATTATGGATTATGGATTAATTCTGGAATCGATATTCATGATTCAAAACTACCAGTCATTATTAATCAATAATCATTAGGATCTCATCTTTCATGATGCTCCTTTCATCAAAGATACGATAATTTAATTTGGCTCACAACTAATTGCCTTGCAAAGCACTTCGCTTATAGAGCGAAAGGTTTTATTGCTTTTTTTACGTGCTTTTTCATAGGGGATCCATTTTACTTTCAATATTCCTTCTTTCAGGGCCGGGGTCATTTCCTGGTTTCGTTTGGCTTTCATCAGGAACCAATGGGTTTTTTTGATGATGAGGCGTTTGTTTCTACGGTAAAAGTGAAATGTTACAGCGAGTTTTTTCGTGATCTCAAGCTTTTCCATGCCGGTTTCCTCCATCACTTCCCGGATGGCAGTTTCCTTATTTTTCTCACCGCTATTCTTTTTCCCTTTAGGCAGGTCCCAACGCCCGTGCCTGTATATCATTAAAACCTCATCTTTTTTGCTGATCACGGCCCCGCCTGCAGCCTTCGTCAGCTTATACCTTCCCAGAAAAGACTTAAATAGTTTGTCGACATTTTTTTTGCGGTAAACAACCAGGGTCTTGAACTTCTTTGACTTGATAAAATGTTCAAATTCAATTGCCAAAAGAGTCATCCCCTGATACCTGTAGAATATGACATTTTTTCCTCTGTTCGGGATGTTCACATTTTCTGTGAACAGGATCAGTTTATCTTTGATGAAGAGTTTATAGTTTTGATGCATGAGGCTGGTGATATGCTAATATTTGTGCAAAATACTAATTTCTTTTTGAATGAATAATGATCAGATCCTAATGATTAGTAGAGATTGGTAAGGACGAATTTCGAATGAATCTGAATTCCCAATCTTCACTTGGATCTAATCATTAGGATTTCATCATTCATCAGGATTACGAGGGACGGGGTGTGGGCATCGGGCATCGGGCACCGGGCACCGGTTGTTGGGTAAATTACTTTGC
>JBDLIJ010000304.1:0-3207 GCA_039714935.1 Bacteroidota bacterium
GAAGCTGCAGCAAGCCATGCAGCAACAAAACCTGCTGACTAAAAGGCAAGAGGAAGAGATACATTTCTATATGAAGGATTATCGCCTGGAGCTTACAGATAATACCACTGGGGTGAAGCCTCTGAATATTTTTCCGGAACATGAGCATCTGTCTACCGCAGTGGATCCCCTCTCATTTACATACCGCGACAGCCTCTTTGCTCTAAGTATCAGGCCTGCATGGAGTATGGAAAGCTATTTCAACAAGAATGAATTCGCTTTTACAAATGGTATCGGCCTTGAAGGCTTCGGCTATTATGGCAAGCATCTGGGTGTGTATGCACGCTACAGCCATCATTATGAGAATACTACACTCAGCAGCCCCGGGTTTTTCAGCCGCAGGCCCGGAGGGGTGATCAATGAGCATTCAGACGGTTCACAAGCATATAATGATATCAGTTGGGGCATCATGTATTCATGGAAGTGGGGAGCATTGGGTTTGGTAAAAGATCGTCCGGAATGGGGTAACAACTATTATGGTGCCGGCATCCTGTCGGGCAAGACACCTTCCTTTACACAAATAAGGTTACAGTTGACACCGGTAAGATGGTTCGAATTCAACTACTTGCACGGATGGCTGGGCTCTGATGTGATCGACAGCAGCAGGTCGTGGTGGGATGGCAACAGCTACCAGGAAGTGATGCGGCCCAAATATATTGCTGCCAATATGTTTACCATCACACCCATCCCCCACCTGAACATCTCAGTGGGTAATTCTATCATATATAGTGATGCCGGTGTGCAGGCAGCCTACCTTGTGCCTTTCCTGTTCTTCCGCCTGGCCGATTATGAGTTGGGCGGCATGAGCGATGATGCCTCATCCAACTCACAGATATTCTTCGACATCAGCTCGCGTAACATCAGGCACCTGCACCTTTACTTCAGCATTTTCGCTGATGAGATCTCCATATACAGGATCGGAGATCCAACGCGCCACAATTTCCTGGGATATAAAGGTGGTTTCCGCCTGAGTAACTGGCCGGTGCAAGATCTCAGTCTTACTACAGAATATACTTATACATTGCCCGGCGTATACCGGCATTTTATCTCCACAACTACCTTCGAGTCAGACAGCTATACCTTGGGACATTATATGCGTGACAACAGTCATGAACTTTTCCTGGCCTTGCTCTACAAGCCCATTCGTGGACTGCAGGTAGAACTTAGCTATAACTTTGCCCAACATGGCAACGACTATCTCCACGAAAAAGGCTCACATGCGGACGAGAACCCGATGCTGGAAGAAATCACCTGGCAGAAAAGCATAATCGGCCTGAAAGCGAATTACGCCATCCTCAGCAATGCCTCCATCTTTGCCGCAATCTACTACAGCGACATCAGGGGATATGAAGTGGACGGACAATCAGCTGAATACTATCTCAGCCGCTATACACCTGAGATGTTTTGGAATGAAACGTTTACAGCAAATTTCGGTTTCAGGATAGGCTTATAGAATGCTAACGTCATTGCGAGAAACTCCCGTAGGGAGTGACGAAGCAAACTCTTGACATACCTACTCAATTCTCAAGTCTTTATGCCAATTTTTCCATTCCCCATAGAAAACGTGCAAATCCGGCTTTCCGACAAGAAGCTGCTCGTAGAGGATCCACTTTACCAGGAGGACTACATCCGCGTTAGTCCGGAAGAGATCTCTATCGACATAGAGGGTGTCGCCTGCTTTCATATGAGCAGGGGCGAGCAGATCAGCATCACGCCCTATCCCCGTGCCGGGAAAGAAGATATCAGAGCACAACTCGAAAAATGGGGCGTAATGAGCATTCTGCACCAACGACAGATATTGAACTTTCACGCCAGCTCGTTCAGCCTGGATAATGATGGGATCATGATATGCGGCGATACGGGAGCCGGCAAATCATCCCTGACAGCTGCCTTCAGCTTCGGAAAAGGTAATTTTCTTAACGATGACATAACGGCGATACACTTTAGTAAGAAGCAAGCCATGATCGTGAAGTATGAAAAGAATATCTCCATTTTTCCGGAAACACTCAGGCAACTACAAACGGAAAGTAATGATCAGTTCACAGATATGTCTGGGGATCATAAGTACAGTATAGAAACATCAGGCAAAGCGAAAAAGCATACACCACTGAAACATATATTCCATCTGCAGGTGCAGGATGTTGGGCAGCCTGTTTTTAAGGAGCTCACCGGACACGAGAAGTTCAGTCTTCTGAGAGGAAATATTTGCTCGTGGGAAATGCTGCAGGGCATGCCAGGACTGGAGGCCATATATTTGAAGCAGCTGCTGGCCATCTGTGAAACCACCCCCATCACCAGCATTCAACGACCAAAGGAAATTGCGATCAAGGAACTGGCAAAAACAATTAAAGGTTTTGGGTTTTAGGTGTTGGGTGGGCCTCTACTATCAAAACTCACCATTCTTCATTATCAATCTTCAATAGGATATAATCATTAGGATATCATCATTAGGATATCATCAATCAAGCAGTTTTAACTTAATGAACAAACTATCCAAATATGCATCCCTTCCCTTCCAGGATAAAATACTCTTCCTTGAAGCCCTGGGGTGGCTTATACTGGCAAAGCTCATCCTGCTGCTACTGCCCTTCAGGCGCATACTGCCATTGTTACGGCAAAAATCATCAAGGGAGACAGTAAGATCGGATATTAATGTTATAAAGACTGCACTGGGAAGAGCATCTGCAGCAACACCATGGCTCAGCACCTGCTTGCTAAAAAGCATAGCTGCACGATGGATGCTAAAACAGCGAAAGATTGCCTCTCACATGGCCATTGGCATGGGCCGGGATGAAAAGAACAGACTGCTTATGCATGCCTGGATAACAAGCGGAAATATTGAGATCGTAAGTAAAGACAATGACTTTACGGAATTATACGTATTTGAATGAACTAAAAAACAATTATCTTTGTACGCTAAATAAACAAAGGCTACCATGAAAAATAAAGAAATGAAATCCAGCTCACTTCAAAAGAGACAATGGTTAAAGCCCAATGTAACCACACTGGATATTAAAAAGGACACATTTAGTGGAACAAATCCTGGCAAGGAAAGCCCAAATAAACCTCTAAAAAGGCCTAAATAATAAGCTAAGCCTGCATTTTTATTCACATTTCCTTCCCCCCTTCAAGCATTATTCAGCACTCTTGTCTTTATGATATTCGGTT
>JBDLIJ010000305.1:0-3191 GCA_039714935.1 Bacteroidota bacterium
TCGCTGGTAGAAATACAAAAGAATTGGATTGGAAGATCTGAAGGCGCATCTGTTAATTTTAACATTAAAGATGCCAATAGGGTGCTGGCAATATTCACTACTCGCCCCGACACCCTCTGGGGGGCAACATTTATGGTACTGGCCCCTGAACATGAATGGGTAGAGGAGATCACCACCAAAGATAAAGAACAAGAGGTGATGGAATACGTGGAGATGGCTAAAAACCGCTCGGAAAGGGAAAGAGCCTCTGAGGTAAAAAATATCACCGGGGTTTTTACAGGTGCTTACGGCATCAACCCTGTAAATGGTGAACCAATCCCCATCTGGGTGGCTGATTATGTCCTTATGGGTTATGGAACAGGTGCTATTATGGCTGTGCCGGGGCACGACAGCAGGGACTTTGCCTTTGCAAAATATTTTAATATACCTATCATCCAGGTGGTGACTAAGCCCGGGGAGAAATCAAGCGATCCACAAACCTGGGAGGATTCATATGATGCCAAAGAAGGTGTCATGATCAATTCGGATTATATAACAGGGATGGATGTGCAGGAAGGCATTACATGCGTAACAGAGAAGTTGCAGGCAGAAGGCATTGGCTACGGAACCATCAATTATCGTTTGCGTGATGCGATCTTCAGCCGCCAACGATACTGGGGAGATCCCTTCCCGATATATTATAAAGATGGCATGCCTTACGCACTTGATGAGGCAGAACTTCCCCTTGAACTGCCGGAGGTAGATAAATATCTGCCAACTGAAACTGGTGAACCCCCTCTGGCAAGGGCAGAAAATTGGGTAAATAAAGATGGCTATCCGCTTGAAACCAACACGATGCCAGGTTTTGCAGGATCAAGCGGTTATTATTACCGCTATATGGACCCAAAAAACGGCAATGCCTACTTCTCAAAAGAAGCCAATGAATACTGGCAGGATGTAGATCTCTATATCGGCGGTGATGAGCATGCTTCTGGCCACCTTATCTATGCCCGCTTCTGGAGCATGTTCCTGTATGACATCGGGCTGGCAACCAAAGCTGAGCCCTTTAAGAAGCTGATCAACCAGGGGAAAATACAGGGACGATCAAGTTTTGTATACAGGCTGAAAGGAAGCAACACATTTGTTTCGCACGGACTGATTAAAGACTATGATACCAGTCCGCTGCATGTTGATATCAGTATGGTAGACAACGACATCCTTGACCTTGAAGCATTTAAAAACTGGCGACCCGCATTTAATGATGCTGAATTCATCCTTGAAGATGGAAAATATGTGTGTGGATGGGAAGTTGAAAAAATGTCCAAAGCAAAGTACAATGTAAAGAATCCTGATGAGTTGATCGATGAATATGGTGCCGACACATTGCGCCTGTATGAAATGTTCCTTGGCCCCCTGGAATATCATAAACCATGGGATACCCAGGGTATTGAAGGAGTATTTCGCTTTATCAAGAAGCTATGGCGCCTGTATCATGACACAGAGGGGAATTTCACTATTACAGATGATGAGCCAAACGAAGATGAGCTTAAAGTTTTGCATCGCACAATTAAAAAGGTAAGGGAAGATATTGAGCGTTTTTCATTCAATACTGCTGTCAGTACCTATATGATCTGTGTTAATGAGTTGACAGACCTGAAATGCAGCAAAAGAACCATACTGGAACCTCTCGCGGTCCTGCTTTCACCTTATGCATCTCATATTGCCGAGGAACTCTGGCAACAACTCGGACATGATCAAACCATCACCTATGAGAAATTTCCCGTGTGGGATGAAAAATACCTGGTGGAAAATACCTTTCTCTACCCTGTTTCATTTAATGGTAAGCTCAGGTTTAAACTCGAATTCCCTGTGGACATGAGCAAAGAGGATATTGAAAAAGCTGTTCTGGAGACAGAAGAAGCCCAGAAGTGGCTGCAGGGCAAGCCTCCCAAGAAGATGATCATTGTACCCAAAAGGATCATTAACGTGGTTGTTTAAGGTATTTTAACATTCTGATTGCTTTTTGGAATACTTTTTGAACTTAGCTGTACTAAACAGATATGATGTTCAAGTTAATAATCGCGCATATTTGCTCTATACTCGTGTTATCACCGATAGCTCTGACTGCTCAGGATTCAGTCAAATATGTTGAAGAAATTCCATTTCAAAGAGGGGAAAGGGGTAAATACAGGGTCTATTACGACTCATGGCTTACTTCGGGTATATCAGCGGGTGTGGGAATTATAAGCATTAAAGATGATGTGAGAAAATTCAATGGACGAAATACTTTTCATTTTGAAGTGATCGGCAGATCAGTGGGTTTGTTCAGCTGGTTCTTTAAAGTTGATGATCGTTTTGAATCTTATGCCGACGAGGAAACGATTATTCCATATCACTTTATTCGCCGTACACAAGAAGGTTCTTATAACTATGAGGATGAAGTGGATTTTGACCATGAAAATGGTGTCGCTGATAGCAGAAGAACAGAAAAACCAATCCCTTCAGGGATCAAGGATATTGTGTCAGCCTTTTATTACATGCGTACAATTGATTTTAGCGGCATTGAGGAAGGACATGAATATTATCTCGACTTTTATCTTGACGACTCAGCCTATATAAGTAAGATCATCTACCTGGGAAAGGAAGTCGTTGAGACCAGTCTTGGCAAGTTCCGTTGCCTGAAATTCAAGCCTTTGGTGGCACAGGGAGAGATCTTCCAGGAACCATACCCCATGACCTTATGGGTAACGGATGACAGGAACAAGGCTCCTGTGCTGGGTAGATCAATGGTGATCGTAGGCTCTGTTAAGCTGGAGCTGGTCAAGATCAAGGGACTCAAATACCCGATGGAAGCAAAATTGGACTAGGGCAAGTCACTTGTAGTAAAATATTTCACACCTAATGTAAATAGCAATGAAGAAAAGCTTTGTAAAGATTCGTTTGATGATCAGCATTATTATTCTGGCTGGCTTGTATCCTGCAAATTTATTTTCGCAGGATGATTATCAAAACTTCTGGCGACAGGTGGAAGCCATAGAAAAACAAGGCAAGCCAAGGTCTGCTATTGAAGTGGTCAATGAGATCTATAGCCAGGCTAAAAAAGAAAAGAATGAGCCCCAGATGCTGAAAGCATTAGAATATAGCATCCGGCTTAGCATGAAATATGAGGAGGACTATCTCCAGAAAGGCATCGCCAGGATCGATACTGAAAT
>JBDLIJ010000306.1:0-3174 GCA_039714935.1 Bacteroidota bacterium
TGGTAGCCTTCATGCCCTGGAAGGGATATAATTTTGAGGATGCTATTGTAATCTCTGAGCGTGTGGTGAGGGAAGACGATTTCACATCCATTCATATTGAAGAATTTACACTTGAAGTTCGTGATACTAAACGCGGTGTTGAAGAACTTACCAATGATATTCCAAACGTTAGTGCTGAAGCAACTAAAGACCTTGATGAGAACGGTCTGATCAGGGTTGGTGCCGAAGTAAATGAAGGCGACATCCTGATTGGAAAGATCACGCCTAAAGGTGAAAGTGATCCTACACCGGAAGAAAAACTGCTTAGAGCTATCTTCGGGGATAAAGCAGGTGATGTTAAAAATGCATCGCTCAAAGCACCACCAGCAATGCAGGGAGTTGTCATCGACAACAAATTATTTTCACGCTCTGTCAAAGACAGAAAATCAAAAGCGAAAGAAAAAGATGTTATCGAGGCACTGAACGAAGTTTTCAACAAAGAGGCTGAGGAATTGAAATCGAAATTGGTTGACAAACTAATAGTTCTTGTCAGCGGGAAGACCTCACAGGGAGTATCTAATAACTTCAAAGAAGTAGTCATCCCAAAGAAAGCGAAATTCACACTGAAAGCCCTCAGTGCAGTTGACTATATCTCAGTTAATCCAGGAAAATGGACCACTGATAAAGATAAGAATGAATTGATCAAACAGGTGATCAACAACTATAACGTTAAGTACAAAGAGATCCTCGGTGAGTATAACCGTAAGAAATTTGTTGCCACTGTTGGTGATGAGCTTCCTAACGGTATTGTACAGATGGCCAAGGTCTTCGTAGTAAAGAAACGGAAGTTGAAGGTTGGGGATAAGATGTCGGGGCGTCATGGAAACAAAGGTATTGTTGCCAAGATCGTGAGGCAGGAAGATATGCCGTTCCTCGAAGACGGAACCCCGGTTGACATCGTTCTGAACCCACTTGGTGTACCATCCCGAATGAACCTCGGACAGATTTATGAAACAGTGCTGGGCTGGGCTGGCAAGAAGCTGGGAGAACGATACTTAACACCAATCTTTGATGGTGCTAACATCAGCCAGATCACCAACCTGATTAAAGAAGCGGGGCTGCCTGAAAATGGTAAAGTATACCTGTTCGACGGTGAGACAGGCGAAAGGTTCGACCAACCAACAACTGTTGGATACATCTATATGCTGAAGCTGCACCACATGGTTGACGATAAGATGCATGCAAGGTCAATAGGTCCTTACTCTCTTATTACACAGCAACCACTTGGTGGTAAAGCTCAGTTTGGTGGTCAACGATTTGGTGAGATGGAAGTCTGGGCACTTGAAGCCTTTGGTGCTGCCAATGTGCTACAGGAGATCCTTACAATTAAATCGGATGACGTTCAAGGAAGAGCAAAAGCTTATGAAGCCATTGTGAAAGGTGAGAATATGCCGATACCGGGAATCCCGGAATCATTTAATGTGCTTATCCATGAACTCAGGGGCCTTGGACTTAATGTAACCTTTGAATAAAGGAACACCTCTGATGGGTTTTTAAACAAATTTGTTACCAATAATACTTAATAATATATGGCATTCAGAAAAGACAGCAAAATTTCAAGCAACTTCGATAAGATTTTAGTTAGTCTTGCTTCACCTGAATCCATCCTCGAAAGGTCGTATGGCGAGGTGTTAAAGCCCGAAACGATCAATTACAGAACCTATAAGCCTGAACGCGACGGCTTATTCTGTGAGAGGATATTCGGCCCGGTAAAAGACTGGGAATGCCACTGCGGAAAATACAAACGTATCCGTTATAAAGGGATCATCTGTGACCGTTGTGGTGTTGAAGTAACCGAAAAGAAAGTCAGAAGAGAGCGAACAGGACATATTCAACTCGTTGTTCCGGTAGCTCACATCTGGTTTTTTAAATCATTGCCTAATAAAATAGGCGCATTGCTTGGCCTTCAAACCAAGAAACTTGATACTATTATCTACTACGAGCGCTATGTAGTTATCCAACCGGGACTTAAAGCGGAGGATGGGATCAATCCTATGGATTTCCTGACGGAAGAAGAGTATTTCGACATTGTTGAAGCCCTCCCGGCGGATAATCAATACCTTGATGACAGTGATCCTAATAAATTCATTGCCAAGATGGGTGCCGAAGCTATTCACGACCTTCTAGCAAGGCTTGACCTTGACCAGGTATCATATGATCTGAGGCATAAAGCCAATACGGAGACCTCACAGCAGCGTAAAGCCGAGGCGCTGAAGCGCCTGCAGGTTTATGAGGCCTTCAGGGATTCAAGGACCAGGATCGAGAACAGGCCGGAATGGATGATCGTAAAGGTTGTCCCGGTTATTCCGCCTGAACTTCGTCCGCTTGTACCACTGGATGGCGGCAGGTTTGCCACCTCTGACCTGAATGACCTGTACAGAAGGGTCATCATCAGGAATAACAGGCTGAAACGGCTGATAGAAATCAAAGCACCTGATGTGATCATGCGTAATGAAAAACGTATGCTCCAGGAAGCTGTTGACTCGCTCTTCGACAATTCAAGAAAAGCCAACGCTGTTAAGACTGATTCAAACAGGGCTCTCAAGTCCCTGTCTGACAGCCTCAAAGGTAAACAAGGACGCTTCCGTCAGAACCTGCTCGGTAAACGTGTCGACTATTCAGGCCGTTCAGTAATTGTTGTAGGCCCTGAGCTCGACCTGAACGAATGTGGTATTCCAAAAGCAATGGCCGCTGAACTTTTCAAGCCCTTCATTATCAGAAAACTTCTTGAAAGAGGTATTGTGAAGACTGTTAAGTCAGCCAAAAAAATTGTGGACAGGAAAGACCCTGTGGTCTGGGATATCCTTGAAAACATCCTGAAAGGGCATCCGGTCATGCTTAACCGTGCACCTACCCTTCACCGCCTGGGTATTCAGGCATTCCAGCCAAAACTTATTGAAGGTAAAGCGATACAGCTTCACCCACTGGTATGTACTGCATTTAATGCTGACTTCGACGGTGACCAGATGGCGGTGCATGTACCACTGGGTAATGCTGCCATACTGGAAGCACAGATACTCATGCTGGCATCACACAATATTTTGAACCCTGCTAATGGTGCTCCTATCACAGTACCATCCCAGGATATGGTGCTCGGACTCTATTATCTGACAAAAGCAAGAAAAGGTACCAAAA
>JBDLIJ010000307.1:0-3162 GCA_039714935.1 Bacteroidota bacterium
AATATTGTGATCACCTGCTTGCATCTTGCTATCTGCCAGAGTGGCAAGTTTGCTTCCGTCTATGCTAAATACCTCTATAATTACCGGCATTTCTTTTTCAAGATTAAAGCTGATGGTTGTTTGATCACTAAATGGATTTGGAAATACATTGGTAAGTGAAGCATCCTGTAATGGCTTAGCCTCCTCAACACCGGTAGCAATATCTCCGAAGAAAGTAATGTATTCCAGCATCAGTTGCTGCTGGGTAGAGGGGTTACTGCCGTCTATAAGATCACCGAACTCAAAAGCACAGCCAATGGTTTTGTAAGTTCCTTCATCATAAGCCACTGCACAACCGAAGTCGGGGTTTGGACCTGTGAAAATAGTGAAGGCGCTTCCTTCTGACTCCATGTAATAATCGTTGTAAGGGCTGGAGCCACCAAACTCAAAAACCATCCCCTCAGTAAAGGTTCCTGCTTCTCCAATAATGGTATCATATTCGAACCATGTATCAACCACCACATCAATATTAAATTTTGTGTGGATGGGTTTTTGCGGATCGTCCCACCATGTGCGACGTCCTTCCATGTAAAGTTTTCCACCGGAGTAAAGGTACTGGACTAGTTTGGCACTTTCAACGGTAGTCAATTCGTGCCCGGTAAAGATAATACCCAGTGAAACAAATACTGATTTGTATATACTGAGGTCTTCAGGCCAACTGGTTTCATAGGATGCTATAAGGTCAAGATCCTCAAAAGCTTGCATCATGGCCGGACCTGAATGATTCTGTGGGTCAAGGTCGAGGATAAGAGCGGAGAATTGTCCGACAATGATATCAAATGCTCCCGTGCCGGAGATGCCCATATCAGCATTGATGTCAATTGAGAACAGGGCGTTAAAGCCCGAGGGGGTATTTTCAGCAGCAGAGACTGTGAAAACAGCATTAGCAATTCCTTGAGGAAGAATGTTGCCAACAGCAACAGGTCCATTCTCAACGCTTATATAGCTGTTGCCGATGCAACTAAGAGCTACTTCAACATTATAAGCTTCTGAGGAACCGGTATTGCCAAGATCAATGGAAATATCAGCAGTTTCGCCAGGGTCAAGCCTGCCATTACCGTTTCCTGCTGCATCATCAATTGAGTACTCAAAATACTCCATAACAGGAGCATGCGCCTCAATATAGAACATGCTGTACCATGTAGAGTCGCCATCAGTGGCTTCTACATTAATGGTAATGATGTCTCCATCCCCAACCTGTTCCGAGAGGTCAAGGGCATAATCATCAGTAACAGTTGCAGTTTGCAGTGAAAGAATATCACCAAACGAAGCTGTACTATCAGTGATGGAAGTAAATTCGTTTGAACTGGCAATTTCGGCATCTACACCCAGGGCATCAACAAGTCCGACATTCTCAAGTGTCAGTGACAATAGGACTGACTCACCATAATCCAGCATGCCATCACCATTACCTGAATTATCATTGATAGCGTAATCGTTATAAACGACATAAGGCATATTTGACGGGATCACATCAACAGAAGCATGATAGCGGAAATAATTTTGCCTGGTGACCACTACATCTAATATATCGCCCGGGATCAAGGGAGTGATAGCGATAGCCTGAGAGGTCCCATCTGATTCGGCTGTTCCTAAAATCTCACCATTATGTGTAAGCGCAATGAATGCTCCTGAATCAGCAGTTACCGTAAAGCTGTTTGCTCCTGTAAGAAGAACATTATCGTGAAGCACCATAAGTGTTTCAGGCACTTCAGAATACAATGTTTGGAAAGCACAGCCATGATGGTGAAACAGGTTGTATGTTACTTCCTTATTTCCTGTATTATAAGGCCAGCTGGATGCCTGAAGAAAATATTTGGCAGCTACATTGGCAAATGCAGGCAACATCCCCCTTTCTTCGGAAATAGTAGACCCAAATTGTGGGAGGAATTCAGGCCACATATAATCGTACAGGCCCCAAACGTAAGTATCGTTAACGAAAGAATAAGAAACCTCTGAAGCTGCAATAATTCCGACCGCTCCCTGTTCCATCCTGTGGAATTTTTCAGCAAAGCATTCTGAGCCCCAGTTATATTTTCCTGTAAGGCAATTGATGGAGAAAACAAAAATCGGGTCTGGATTAGAAAGTCCGTTCAGGCTATTGTTATTATAGCTGGGCTCTCCCCATCCCTGTTCATATCCGTGATCGCGGTGCTGGAGAATGAATGCACCTGCGTTAATTGCATTATTGATATCAGTAGCTGTTCCACCATCCCATCCGCCAAGTTCAGAAGGGGATGCCGGAATATATCCAAGTCCATTTGGTCCGAAAACACCCATTACAGTATAGGTGTTCGTGGCTGTTGACCATGGATCAACAGAAGGATTTCCGCCATATACCTCATTTATCCGGATCGGGGTTTTCCCTTTTTCGTTCTTAAAAAAGCCACCAATACTTTCTGAACAGATCTGAAACCAGCGCTCTGTTTGCCAGCCCAGTGCAGTAATGGGATTATAAAAGCTTTCGTATGTTGGTGGATTGTTTTCGTAATCAATGATCTTGGTGATCATATTTTCGAGGTGGGTTTCGTTCTGTGCAGTCATCCTGGCCATGATCACATCAGCCATATCATTGCCATTCACATCGCCATAAATATGAGGGTGTCTTTTAATCAGTTTTTCTGAAATAGAATGTGCTACAGTAATAAGAAGATGTGGAGGAGACACTTCAACCTTAAAAATTGCACGATATAAAAATCGTACAGTCAATTATAGTGAATTAAAGAAAATTATTGAAGATACTAATCTTGATAATTACTTAGTAGTTCAGGATGCAGCAATAACGAATTACGAAAGAAAACATAATTGCAAAATTGACTTATTCGAAAATGTTATCTGGGTTGATGTTGGCAGTCCTGGAGTTTTACAAACAAGAAATATTGACAACTATATCAGATGGCCAGAGAATAACTCTTCTGTTAGCAATTGGTTTGGAGATGAAACACTCGAAGGTTTAACGACCAAAGCTTTTAGTGAGGTTTGGAAATGTGAAATTAAAGATATACTGAAATGCTCAGATATTTCCAAAGATAAAAAATCAATTAAAGCTGCGGTTGGTAAATCAAATGGTAAAGAGGCGATAATTGACCACTTGGACATAATCAGAAAGCCGAAAAAATAGAA
>JBDLIJ010000308.1:0-3097 GCA_039714935.1 Bacteroidota bacterium
TTGATTTCATCTGAAGCTGTGTTCACAGGCCACCCCAGGTTTTCTGCTGCCTGCCACTGCCCGCTGCTGTCCTGTCTGCTGATAAACAGGTCAAATCCTCCCATGCCCATATGGCCTTTGGAAGAAAAATACATGGTCTGCCCATCTGCATGGATAAAAGGTGCCATCTCCTCCTCTTTGGTGTTTATGTTAGCGCCCTCATTCAGGGGTTTGCTCCATCCCTCACCCTGTTTAAAGGTAGTATGCCAGATATCAGATCCGCCTTTGCCACCCGGCCTTGCGGAGGAGAAGTACAGGGTTTGGCCATCAGCAGAAAAACAAGGCTGAGAGTCCCAGTTCGGGGTGTTCACAACATCGCCAAGATTCTGAGGGTCACTCCACCCCTCACCTTCCTTGCCGCATACATACAGGTCGCAACTACCAAAGCCAATGGGAGCGCCACAGGAAGTAAAAAACAGAAAACGCCCATCGGGTGAAAGGCTCATGGCCCCGATATTTCCTAATTCATAAAGATCCGGAAGGGCCTTACCAGCCAGCTCCCACGATGTATCTTTCTTCACTGCCATCACAAAGCCTTCGGTAAAGTGCCCTTTTAGCGATGTGTCAGGCTGCATGAGGGTGAACACCAGCTGGCTTTCATTCAGCGTAATAGAATTCACAAACTCATCGTGAGGTGAATTGATCCGGGCACCCAGGTTCAAGGGTTTGAATGGAACCGGATTATTCATGGCATCCTCACGAAAAGATGCCACGAGAAGCATATCTTCAGCCCGTTTTCTTTGATCATCTCTTAGTCCTTCAAAAGAAAGATATTTTGTAAGTCGCTGAACAGCTTTTTGATAAAGGCCTTCTTCCAGGCTGGCTTTCGCTGCAAGAAGATAAACTGTTGCTGAATGGCCGGGATCCAGGACAATGGCATTATCATAATATTTTAATGCCATTTTGAGATCACTCCTATCGTAATAGATATCTGCCAGCAACAAATATGGCTCAACATATAGCGAATCATGACGGATACTCTTAATAAGTTCTTTCTCAGCCTTATCAGACTCCCTGTTATGATAAAACTTCAAGGCGCGTTCAAATGCCTTTTCTGCCTTTGGCTTAGGCACATGCACCACATCCTGGGAATACAATGCTGTGATCCCAAAAAGAACAAATAAAACAGAAAGAATGTAATTAATATATCCAGGCATATTCAGGCAGCTTAATATTAGGGGATCCGCATATATTTCTGGCTCTGCAGGGAGATATGCCATTGTGGGTTTTCCAGTATAAAGTCCACTATCAGGGGCATGATGCTTTCACTCACACTCCACTCAGCTTGCAGGAACAACAGGCAGTCATGCTTCACTTTTGCTTCTTGCGCCACTGCCCATTCCAGATCCTCTTCTTTACTGATAATAACTTTCAACTCATCGGCTTTAGTATACACACTATCTTTCGGTGGGTTCTGTATTTTCGGCGACAGGCAGATCCAGTCAAATTCACCATTAAGATCGTAAGCACCGGAGGTTTCAAGATATATGCACACATCATGCTCACTCAGGCCTTTGCATAACAAAGCCAGATTATACAAGCCAGGCTCCCCTCCTGTTAACACCACAGCTTTTGCCGGGAATGTTGCCGCCCTCTGAACGATAGCGTCAGTTTCAGTAAGGGGATGCAGCTTCGCATTCCATGATTCTTTTACATCACACCACTGGCATCCCACATCACAGCCGCCAATGCGAATAAAATATGCAGCCTGTCCGGTATTGTATCCCTCTCCCTGAATACTATAAAACTCCTCCATTACAGGTAAGAGCTTGCCTTCTTTCAGTAATATATCCTGCTTATGATCCAAATGATAAAGTATGAAAATTGATATTAGCCGTAGATTTCTTTTTTATGGGCTTTTAAGGTATTCTGAAGCAAGCCTGTAATGGTCATAGGGCCAACACCGCCCGGAACGGGGGTAATAAAGCCACATTTTTTTGCAACCTCCTCAAAGTCCACATCTCCTTTAAGCTTAAAGCCGGATTTGGTTTCGGTTGATGGAACGCGATGAATGCCTACATCTATTACCACGGCGTCCTTTTTCACCATATCGGCCTTAACAAAGCCTTCGATGCCAATGGCAGCGATGAGGATATCGGCCGAGGCTGCGATCTTTTTAATATTTTTTGTTCTGCTATGGCAGATCGTAACAGTGCAATTACCGGGATTGCTCTTTCTGGAAAGCAGAATGCTGATGGGTGTACCCACAATATTGCTTCGCCCCAGCACGACACAATGCCTGCCTTCCGTTTTTATTCCTGAACGCTCCAGTAATTGAACGATGCCATATGGTGTGGCAGGCAGGTATGCAGGCAGGCCCGACACCATTCTTCCAAGGTTAACAGGGTGAAAGCCATCCACATCCTTGGCAGGGTTGATACTTTCAATGATCTTTTCTTCCGAAATATGTTCAGGCAGGGGAAGCTGCACGATGAAGCCGTCAATTTCCGGATCATTATTCAGAAAGCTGATCAGGTCCAGCAGCTCATCCTCTGTTGAGGACTCAGACAGCTTATAGATCGACGACATAAAACCAACCGACTTGCAGGCTTTTTCTTTTGCCGCAACATAAGTCTGGCTGGCAGGATCTTCACCTACTATCACTGCAGCGAGATGAGGTGATTTATCCTCATTATCAATCATTTTGGCTACTTCAGTTTTAATCTCCATGCGGATATCTTCCGCGATCTGCTTTCCGTCGATTACTTGCATATATATCCTGTTAAGATGCCTAGCGCCGCATACCGGGAGCGCCTTTCATATTTTTCATCATCTGCATCATATTCCTTCCACCTCCTTTGGTCATCATGCGCATCATCTTGCTTGTTTCTTCAAACTGTTTTATCAGCCTGTTCACCTCCTGGATATCAGAACCGCTGCCATTAGCGATCCTTCGGCGCCGACTCCCGTTGAGTACCTTAGGGTTTTCTCTTTCTTCGTGTGTCATTGAATAAATAATGGATTCAATACCCTTAAAGGCATCGTCATCCATATCAAGGTTTCTGATGGCCTTACCCATTCCCGGGATCATCCCCATAAGGTCTTTGACATTTCCCAT
>JBDLIJ010000309.1:0-3029 GCA_039714935.1 Bacteroidota bacterium
TCCAGGGCGATCCTGCCATTTTCGGCATGATCAATTTTTATATCCTTTATAAGGTTAAGCAGTGTATCATTAACCACTATCCTGTTATATTCATTATCCTCGGCCAGCAATACCCTGATGCCGGTGAGCGCATTGATGTCTATTTCCTGATCCTTATTTAGCTGTGCCGATTGTTCTTCATTAGCCACACCATACGGAATTGAAAAAGTGAACTCCGAACCTTTTCCGGGCAGACTTTTAGCTTCTATATGCCCATGTTGCATCTCTACCAGCGATTTTGAAATTGTAAGTCCGAGCCCTGTGCCCCCATATTTTCTTGAGGTGCTCACATCCATTTGCTGAAACGACATGAATAGCTTATTCAGCTTTTCAGGAGGGATGCCTATCCCTGTATCGATAATTTTAAACCTGAGCTTTGAAACCGAACCTTTTATGACCGAAACTTCTATCCTGACAGATCCTTTCTCGGTAAACTTAATGGAATTCCCGACCAGGTTGAGCAATACCTGGTTCAGCCTGAGTGGATCACCGATCAATATATCAGGGATATTATTTTCAACCCATGTTTCGAAACTGAGCCCTTTTTCTTCAGCCTTGAATCGTAACGTATCGTAAACCTGGGCGATGATCTCGTGTAAGCGAAATGGTATACGTTCAATATCCATTTTACCTGCTTCAAGCTTACTGAGGTCTAATATGTCATTAATGATGATCAAGAGGTTGAGGGAAGACTTGCGGATAGCTTCCAGATATTTTCGTTGCCTGTCATTCAAATCTGTATCGAGAGCCAGGTTTGTCATACCCAGTACGGCATTCATAGGTGTTCGTATTTCATGACTCATATTGGCCAGGAACTGTTTTCTGAACATTTCACTTCGTTCAGCCCTTTCCTTCTCCTGTTCCAGCCTTAAATTTGTCTTCCTGACGTACCGAATCCTGTTGTAAAGTCCTCCTGCAATAAGCAGTATAAGAACTCCCGTGGCTAATAACAGATCATTGATAGCCGTTAAACGGATATTTTCAAATTGATCCACTCCGGTCCTGGATAAGTCAGGCCAATTAATTATAGCCTGAATTAACTAACAATCCGTAGACTTATATAGTTCAAATAATTAAGATGAATGTAAGGAATTGAGAGGTATTTAGTTGACAGTTTTATCAGTCAGGAAGCTATCTTATCAGCAGCTTCAGCGTCGCAACATTATTGGATGTAACAACATTCACAAAGTATAATCCGGAGGTCATTCCGATCTCATCAACTGTTATTTTAAACTCCTGCAAATCCGGTACAAGCATTCCGTCATGGACCCGGTACATTTCTTTTCCGCTCAGATCGTTAATGGATATTTGAAAGTATTCCTTCTTCTCATTATTAAAACGAATGTTGACCATTTCGCTGGCAGGGTTAGGGTATAGTAATAGTTTATCAACTCCCGGGATTTCAATTATCCCGAAATGGTCAATATATTCAACATGCAATATGGGCGCATACATATCGCCCATATATTCCCATGAGCATGCCAGAAGTGTATCAAATCCGAAATCATACTGGTACATTTTAAAGCCCATAGCATTACCCGAAGTCCATCCATCCTGGTCAATTATTTCCTGTACGATTTCACTCAGGTCAGGAGTTTTCTGGTCAGGTCCGGGAGTAAAGGCTAGCCAGTTTTGTGTTTGCCAATGAACGCATGCATCAGTAGGAGTACGGAGAAATACATTACTCTCTTCTTCCACAAAAGGCCAGACATTCACACTCTTTAAGCCCATTATCATCATATTTACACTATCCCCCTCACGAGTGTCCAAAGAAGTGAACTGTATCCATGCAGCGGTGATCTCAGCACCAAGCGGTATGGTCGCATTCTGATACCTTAAACCTATTCTTATCTGGTTATTATCTTCGGTCCTTGACATAACCAGATATTCATCGTGTAATGTTGGGATCTGTGATCGCTCTTCATTCACATCATCATCCCCGTCCTCAATAAAGAACATGCCCATTTCCTGGCAAAATGCGAAGGGGGCAAGCAGTATGAATACTGCGAGCAACAACTTTTTCATCTCAAACGGATTTTAGGTTAATTCCTTAAAGTTACAAAAACCAGAGGTGAAAGTCCAGAAGAAGAACGACTTGCAGGTATTCTGAAAAGTCTTTTCAGCCTCGCTGAAGTATCAATTGTCCGTTGATGAACAGCTTTGTACCGATTGGGTAAAAGATATACTATCTGTAATATCTTACATTTCTTAACCTGCTGTTTATCTTCTATTTACACCTGATGGCACAAGTTTTGCACATGTATATCCGGCTATATCTTTACAGAAAGCCAACCCTGATTATCTCTTGAAAGAGTTTGCAGTTTTTCATTTAAAAAGGAGGTTATTATGTACAATGTAATTCTAAAATTCAGAGGGTTGATTTTGATTCTGGCCCTTTTTATGGTATTCCAGGCATGCAAAAAAAGCGACGACACTGTGCCGGTGGCTCCGGATCCTGTCGAGCACCAACGAGGTGATATAGCCAAAGTTACCAGTCTTGGGATCTACTCAACTGATATGATCGAGCAGATCATTGAGGAGTCCCCGATAGACTTCACACAAATGCTTGCTCATTCAGTCGAAGCACTATCGGTTCAATACTACACCGTTGATCATGAAGATAATATGATACTGGCTTCAGGGGCCATCTTTGTGCCACAAAACAGATCGGCATTTCCATTGATGAGCATCCAACATGGAACCGAAACCAGGCGGGACCTTGTAGCATCTGTTGATCCGGAAAATTCATCTGAAGGAAAGATCGCCCTGCTAACGGCATCCATTGATTATGTAACCCTTGTTCCTGACTATCAGGGATTTGGAGTTTCTTTAGATTTTCACCCCTACCTGCATGCCAATTCTCTGGTGCCAGGCGTGATTGATTTTATTATTGCTGGCAAGAATTATTGTCAACAGAATGACATACAGCTTAAAGATGAGCTCTATTTATCAGGATATTCTGAGGGTGGCTATGTAAGCCTTCTGACTCA
>JBDLIJ010000310.1:0-3009 GCA_039714935.1 Bacteroidota bacterium
CAAACTCCCCCAGGGATGCTGCATGGAACCAGGCAAGCTTCTCACCCTCACTAAAAGCCTTTGACACTTCTTCTTTCCAGGCTCTCCTGCCAATGACCCATGCCCTGGCCTTAGCATTGACCGGGGCTGCCAGGCGAATGAGCAATGTATATATTGCAATACTGAAATTATATAGGAATGACATCCTTTTAAATAAAGACTAATTGTAGTAATAATCTGCCGGCGCCTGCCGGTACACAGGGATCACCCAACCTATCTTAAAACCAAAAAACAGATCCAGATGTTGTGAGTCATCTTTCTTTCGTGTGTCGAAGTTAATATCACGTACGTTTTTTGTCCATGCCTGGGAGAAATCCAATCCGGCATAAAAATTCCATATCCTGGAATCCCCGATAAACAAATACCCGATAAACTGATTAAGCCCGACACCCCTTGTCAGGCGATCATAGCCAAACTTATAATCGCCACTAAGCTGCAGTGCTGTGTTATCCTGAACACTAACATCCATTCTGTGTTGGATAAATCCAAGGCCAAATTTGACCAGCAGGCCCGAATTCGGGTTGCGTGCCATCACAGGGAATAGTTTTCCCGCCTGTGCCCATAAAATATGACCCCTCTGATAATATTGAAAAATAGCATATTCTCCTCCCTGGCCAATGATTTGTCCATCTCCGGTCAGTATATCAGCCATAATCTCATCACCGCCCTTGACCTTCGCTCCAAACAAATAACTATATTCCAATCCGAAGTAAATATTCTTCTTTGACTTATATCCCATACCACCACCAATGGTAGATGATGGCCCGTACATTTTGGAAATATCACCTCCAAGCCCGTGAAAACCATAGCTTGCATAAGCTATTGGTGCATTGATCACAGAATCCCTCACATTTGCCTGTCCATGGCTTATGATCACCGGGAAAATAAAGGCAAAAGAAAGAAGCGGAAGTATTAATTTTCTTATCATGCAACAAAATAACAAAAAAAAGCCCAACTAATTCAACCAATTCAACTAATTCAACCAATTCAACCAACTTCGTCCACCGAAGCTTTTGCGGAGGTGGATTCAACCAATTCGACACCTGCATGAGTGATGAAATCCAAATGATAAATGATTAGTAAAGATTGGTAATGAGGAATCTGGAAATAAGAAAGAAAAGCAAATTATACCTCCAACCCCGCACCTAGCACTTAACATCCGGCACCTAAAACTTATAAAGTAATTTATAATAAATCTACCGTCACCGCCGTAATAATATATATAAATTTGCGCCGTGGAATGAGCGTTAAATAATTAACAATATAATACAGATGAGAATGAAAAAGATCCAAATGGTTGACCTTCGAAGCCAGTATCTCAAGGTCAAAGACGAAATAGATGCAGGCATACAGGAAGTTGTAGACTCATGTGCCTTTGTAAACGGCCCGGCGGTAAAGGGATTTCAGGCGGACATGGAGCAATATCTGGGCGTAAAACATGTGATCCCATGTGCCAATGGCACCGACGCTTTACAGGTATCTATGATGGCCCTGGGCCTGAAGCCGGGTGATGAGGTAATTACCACATCTTTCACGTTTATAGCAACGGCAGAAGTTATTGCCCTTCTGGGACTCACCCCTGTGCTGGTGGATGTTGAATCAGATACCTTTAATATTGATCCGGAAGCGGTTGAAAAAGCAATCACTCCAAAAACAAAGGCCATTGTACCAGTACACCTTTTCGGACAATGTGCTAATATGGAAGCGCTGCAGGCTATTGCTGATAAACATGATCTTTTTATCATAGAAGATGCATGCCAGGCCATAGGTGCTGATTATATTTTTAAGGATGGCAGCGTGAAAAAGGCAGGTACGATCGGTGAGATTGGTTGCACTTCCTTTTTTCCTTCCAAAAACCTTGGATGTTATGGAGATGGTGGAGCCATATTTACAAATGATGATAAATTAGCCGAAGAAATGAGGTCGGTCGTAAATCATGGAATGAAAGTACGCTATTATCATGATATTATTGGCGTTAACTCACGCCTCGACAGTATACAGGCAGCCATATTGAAGGTAAAACTTCAATACCTTGACGATTATGCAAAAGAAAGAAACCGGGCTGCTGATTATTATGACAATGCTTTCAGGGATTACCCCCAATTACGAACTCCGGCAAGGTGGGAACAAACAACCCATGTCTTTCATCAGTATACCATCGTTACCGAAGGCATTGACAGGAATGCTTTGCAGCAGCATCTTATGAGTAAGGATGTTCCTGCTATGATTTATTACCCTGTCCCCCTTCATATGCAAAAAGCATATTTCGACCCAAGATATAAGGAAGGTGATTTCCCCGTTACGGAAAGGCTCTCGGAAAAAGTTATCTCCCTTCCTATGAGCACCGAACTGGATGAAGAACAGTTAGAGCATATTACTTCTTCGGTAATTGAGTTTCTGGAACAATAGAAAGATGGCAATAAGTGGTTCGTGGCTTGCCCTACGTGATAAGCAGGCGTGATGAATTACAAGTTATGAAATAACATAAACTTCAAACTTAAGCTAACACTCAACATCCAAAACCCAACACCTTTTTCGTATCTTGCACAAAAATTACGAAATGAAGGTTCTCGTTACAGGTGGTACCGGTTACATAGGCTCCCATACGGTTGTTGAACTTCAGCAGTCAGGCTTTGAAGTCGTCGTCGCCGATAACCTGGTTAACTCTGATAAACAGGTTATTGACTCAATTGGTGAGATTACCGGAGTCATGCCGGATTTTGAAGAAATCGATTTAAGCGATCCCGCTCAGACTGAGAGTATTTTTCAAAAGCATCGTGATATTGAGGCAGTCATTCATTTTGCCGCCCTGAAAGCTGTTGGGGATTCTGTAGAACGCCCCCTGGAATATTACAGGAACAATGTTTTTAGCCTGGTCAATATTTTAAACTCCATGAAGGCTGCCGGTGTGAACAATTTTGTGTTTTCATCATCATGTACGGTATACGGTCAGCCTGATACTTTGCCGGT
>JBDLIJ010000311.1:0-2964 GCA_039714935.1 Bacteroidota bacterium
ACAGCAGGTTCTTTTATGTATATCGGTCCCCAGGGAATTGTTCACGGTACTACTATCACGGTTTTGAATGCAGGAAGGATGATTGCTGAGAAGAGGGACGAAGGGCTGAATGGGAAAGTTTTTATCACATCCGGATTGGGAGGGATGTCAGGGGCGCAACCTAAAGCCACAGTCATTGCTGGGGGCATATGTGTTGTAGCTGAGGTAAATAGAGATGCGTTGGAAAAACGTTTCAATCAGGGATGGGTTGATGAGTATTACGATGAGATTGACAAAATTCTTGACCGGATGTCAAAAGCAAAAGAGAAAGGTGTCCCACGGGCAATCGCAAGGGAAATGTACGAGCAGTTACCAGCGCAGCTGAAGAAGGGGAAATAAGATAGAAGATCGCATGATTGAAGATTGAAGAAGTTCACCTGATCACCTAGCACATAACACCTACATTCGTAGATCCCAAAAGCATCCCAGGAGAAAAACTTCTGGAAAATGAGGTTGGCAGTTACCAGGGCGGAAACAAACAATGCTGCCAGCACCAGGAATACCACTTCCGCCTGTTTCCGCTTCTTTTTATTCATTTGGCTTCAGCAGTCTTAAATACATCTGTATGGTATTCTCCAGGCCATAATACAGGGCATCACTGATCAAGGCATGCCCGATAGAGACCTCCTGCAATCCTGGAATGTGCTCTGCAAAATATCTGAGGTTTTCCAGGCTCAGGTCATGCCCCGCATTCAAACCAAGCCCGACAGTATTAGCCACCCTGGCTGCTTCAACAAAAGGCTTAATAGCTTCTTCTCTGCCATCTGGATAATCCGTAGCATAAGCCTCTGTATATAGTTCCACTCTGTCGGCACCTGTCCTGGCGGCATTCTCAATCATCCTGGCATCTGTTTCAATAAATACAGAAACCCTTATCCCATGATCTTTAAATTCTGCAATCACCTCTTTCAGAAAACTTTCATTATGAATAGTATCCCATCCTGCATTCGAGGTCAGCACCCCGGGGGGATCGGGTACCAGGGTTACCTGGGCGGGCTTCACTCCACATACAAGATCGATAAATGGCCTGTTCGGATAGCCTTCGATATTAAATTCTGTTTTTACAACAGCTTTCAGATCCAAAACATCCTGGTAGCGGATATGACGCTCATCTGGTCTGGGGTGAACAGTTATACCCTCAGCACCAAAGCGTTCACAATCAACAGCGGCCCTTGTTACATCAGGGATATTTCCTCCGCGCGCATTACGGAGTGTTGCAATTTTATTAATATTTACACTAAGACGGGTCATAGTAGCTGGTTTCAATTTTCCTTACAAAGCTAATAATTTACTAAGTTTGTATTACAAAGTACTTTATGAGGGTAGTCATTCAAAGGGTAAGCAAAGCTTCTGTCAGTATCGCTGATAAGATGAAGAGTGATATCGCTTCCGGCATGTTGATACTGCTGGGTATTGAAGAGAGCGATACGCAGGAGGACATAAACTGGCTGTGCACCAAAATATCCAAACTAAGAATTTTTCCAGATGCTGAGGGCGTGATGAACCTGTCGGTAACAGATGTGGGAGGGGAAATACTTGTGGTAAGCCAGTTTACTCTTCACGCGAGCACACGCAAAGGTAACCGTCCCTCATATATCCGCGCAGCCGGACCTGACCATGCTATTCCCATGTATAATCATTTCATTGCATCTCTGAATAAAGAAACTGGCCGAGAAATACAGACAGGTGAGTTTGGGGCCATGATGGATATTGCTCTTGTGAATGACGGCCCTGTAACGATCATCATCGACAGCAAGCTGAAGGAATAGAGGTGAGATATGAGGTATGGGGTATGAGGTATGAGGTATGGGGTATGGGGTATGGGGTATGGGGTTTGGGGTTTTTCAACAATCCCCTTCACATTCTAAAATCATCTTCTCCTTCTAATATCACCCTCTCCTTCTAATATCACCTTCTAAAATCCCCTTCTTCATTCTTCTATCATCAATATAAAAAACCCCCGGCAGAATATTATTCCACAGGGGGTCAAAACCAAATTAATTAATGAAAAAATTATTTCTTATCGCCACCTTCCTTTTTATCGTTGCTTTTGGTGGACTTTGAAGGACAGCAATGTGTTTTTGTCTGACATTTTGAAGAAAATTCTTTGCAACTGCTTTTGCTACTTGACTTATTGCTGGCTTTGGTTCCTTTTTTATCCTTGCCGTCTGTCTTTGCTTCAGCCTTGCTTCCTTCTTTAGGATCATCATCAAGGTTAAGTTGAACAATTTCTACATTGTCTACTGACGAATATGCATATTGAACACTAAAGGTTCCGAAAGCAATAAAACATGTAAGTGCAATTCCTAAAATCAGTTTTTTCATAGTTTTTATAAGATTTACGGTTAATATTTTTCAATTGCTAAACTACGGTATAAAAAGATAAATGCTTGTTAAATGCTTGTTAATAATTGTTAACGATTTGTTAATGAACAGAAACAGCAGTTAATATGTTTATTGACTGATATGAATAAACGAAAGGTATTGATCTTTTCTTCAATCGCTGTGATTGCGCTTGTAGGTATCATTATCACCCAGATGCTCTGGATGAATGATGCCCTTGTATTGCGGCAGGAACAGTTTAACCAGCGGGTAAAAGTTGCCTTGAAGAGTGTATCCACACAGATTCTTGACAACCAGATTGATTCAGCAGAGAAATACCTGCTTTCCCCCTGTGACACTGATTTTTTCAATACCACGGAGATCACGGATATGATCGATGCTAAACTGCTTGATTCATTAATATTACTTGAATTCAGCAGCATGATCATCTCTGAAGAATTTGCTTACGGTGTATATAGCAGCAGAGATTCATCTTTCATAATGGGGCCATATATGGGCCTTGTAGATGAGCTGATCAACAGCCGCCATAAAACTTCCTTAAGCTGTATCTATAAAGAGGAAGTTTACATTCTCGGGGCATAT
>JBDLIJ010000312.1:0-2946 GCA_039714935.1 Bacteroidota bacterium
GAATTGGTTGAATTGGTTGAATTGGTTGAATTGGTTGAATTGGTTGAACTGGTTGAATTGGTTGAACTGGTTGAACTGGTTGGATTGGTTGAACTGGTTGAATTGGGGGTGTTCGATTTATTCCTTTACGAAATATGCGATCTCCTCAAGGAAGCTGATTACATCTACATTCCTGACGGTGATATCGTCCGGGACAATAAGTTGTTCTGATGTATAATTAAGTATTCCTTTAATGCCGGCATCAAGTAGGATAGGCAGGATATCATTGGTTTCTTCCGAGGGGACAGTTAAAATGGCGGTCTTAATATTATATTTAGTAATATAATCCCGCAATTCAAATATGCTGTATGCGGGCACTGCTTCACAAGGAGTTTGAACTTTAGCGGGATCTACATCAAAGGCCGCAAGGATCTTCACGCAGGATTCTGAGTTATTAATATAATCGATCAGCGACAATCCCAGGCGCCCCATACCTACGAGCACGATACCATGCCCCGGACAGCTGATGCTTTCTCCAATTTTTTCGAGAAGAGCATTGACACTGTATCCTTTCCTTCTGTCGCCGGAGATCCCGAGCAACATCAGATCATGTCTGATATTCACAGGCTTAAGGTCGAGCATGCGGGCCAGGTCATGTGAGAAGATATAAGGCTCATCCAGGTATTTATATTTTTCCAGCAAGCGACGGTATTGGCTTAAACGCACGACGGTATTACGTGGAAGTTCATTTTTCATATGACAGTATTGGTTTTAATTGCACAAAATTAAAAAACACGACAAGACATCACACTTTAATCAGCTTTTTTTCTTATATTTAAGCTTCATTTTCACAGAATTATAAAACCAGCCTCTCTATCATGCCCCAGGCAGAAAAATATCTTAAAATCTTATTATGGTTGATTGCCCTCCACTCCTTTGTTGTGGCCATGTTGCTGATCTTCCTGGGAGAGGAGGGCATGCAATATTTCGGATTCAGCAGTGGCAACAGTTTCTTTCAGGTGCAGGGAGGCGTGTTTCATGTTGTAATGTGTACGGCCTATCTGCTGGCTGCCAGGAAGCCTTCTAACAACAAAGGCCTGATACTTTTTATCATTACAGCGAAGCTTATCGCCATGCTATATCTGCTGATCTATTATTTCTGTTGCGAAGCTGTCATTACAGTTTTACTATCCGGCATCGGAGATGGACTCATGGGCTTGCTCCTTATGTTATTGTGGTTAAAAATGCACGCTAAAACCAAGGAGGATGCGCATGGCTAAGCTACAGAAAAAGATCATCGTTACCGGGGCATCGGGTTTCATTGGCAGGAACTTCCTTTCTTCCATGCGCGAGAAATACCACATCTATGGCATCGCACGACGTTCAGGCCGCGAAGCGGATATTCCCTTCCATCCCAACATTGAATGGCTGCAATGGGACATCTCCAATGAATCGGCCATTGCCGACATCGCCCTGTATATCAAAAAAGGCGGTGGTGCCGACTATATGCTGCACCTGGCCGGGTATTATGATTTCGACTACGATGATAAACCGGAATATTACGGAACAAACATCCTGGGCACCAAAAATGTATTAGAGCTCGCAAGGCTGCTGAAGGTGAAGCATTTCATCTTTGCAAGCTCACTGGCGGCATGTTCTTTCGGGCAACGAAAATCGATGATCAATGAGCGTAGCCCTGCCAATGCTAAATTTGCCTATGCAAGAAGCAAACAGCTCGGTGAACAGCTATGCACAGAATATACGGAACACTTTAATTACAGTATTGTAAGGTTTGCTGCCATCTTTTCCGACTGGTGTGAATATGCCCCGCTTTATAAACTGCTTTCGAGCTGGCTTTCGAGAATGTGGAACAGGCGCTTCCTGGCTGGCAAGGGTGATTCGGCCATAAGCTATCTTCACATTTACGACCTGATCAGGCTGCTGGAAAGCATTATTGCAAAAAGCAATGCCCTGAAGTCAGCTGACACATACATTGCCAGTCCTGATGGATCTGACTCGCAACACGCTTTGTACAACTCAGCGACAAGAGAATATTTTGGAAAAAATATCAGGCCTTTCATGATCTCGAAATTTGGTGTTTACCTGTGGATGCTGCTCAGAACAGCCATCTGGAAATCAGGGATGGCAGGCAAGCCTTTTGAGCGACTGTGGATGTATGGCTATATCGACAAGCGCATGAAGGTAGATGCTTCTTATACAAGAAATGAACTTGCTTGGTCCCCTACCCCACGCTACGGTATCATCCGCAGGATGATCTTCCTCATGGTAAACTATAAAAACCATACAGGCGAATGGATCAACAAGAATGAAGCTGCATTAAAATCAAAATCCTACCGGCCCAACCTTATCTTTTACGAAAAACTACTGCTGGAAAAAGAGCGCATGATCGAATCCATCACCCAGAAGCTGCTCATACAAGAGTCGGGAAAAGCTATCAGCGCTTACAGGCGGATGAAGGAAGCCGACATCATGAGCCTCATCAGCACCTTATTTCATCTGCTGCTGGCCTCAGTCAGAAGTGGCGACAGAAGTTTCATAATAAAATATGTGGACGATGTGGTAATTGACCGCTTTGCCGCAGGCTTTACAACGGCCGACATGCATGTGGCCATTGACCTGATCACTAAAGATGTGGTAGACACGCTGTCGCTTGATGATCATACCCGGAAGATGCAACTCTATATTCATGATTATATTGAGATATCCATGCAGCTTGCCCGCGATTATGTTGAAGAGATCTTTGAAGAGCTCGAAAATAAGATACCACCCGAAAAGCGAGCATCCTCCATCTCCCTCCCCTATTATAAAAAGCAACAGAAGCTCATCCGAAAGCTCAGCCGGCCCTTCCAGGAGTATACAAAAGAACGTTCAAAGAAAAAGGAAAAGAAGGATGGGGAGTTTAGTATTTATGATATGAGGTAGGGTGTAGGGTGTTGGGTGGTGGGT
>JBDLIJ010000313.1:0-2915 GCA_039714935.1 Bacteroidota bacterium
AACTCCGGTATATGTGGGATGGCGTGTGTTATTGCAATAAAGTGGCCATCAACTTTTAATATCCTTGATATACGTTTGATGATTTCAGGGAAGAAATACATTGCGTAGCTGCACAGGATCAGGTCGTAGGTGTTGTTTTTCAGTTTCTCAACAGCATGTATTCCATCACTGTAAAAATCTGCACTTATGCCGGCATTAGCACAGGATTGAAAATAGAACCATTCGTACTCAGGGTAGCGGTCAATGCCCGTAAGCTGAGCATCTTTATGCACCCTGTCTTTCAGCGCTTCAGAGAAAAAACCATATCCGCAGCCCAGGTCCAGTATCCTTTTGGCTCCTGAAAGGTCCAGACCATTCAGTGCCTGCTGGCGGATGTCGATATCATCTGTCAGGTGCTTCCTGATGATGCCCGCCACCTCACGGTGTTTGCCGGCATCTTTAAATACCTTTGCAAGGGAAAGTTCCTCCCCGGTCATAAGCTTTGCACATTGGTTAAGTACGTAAATGTAGTTGTTTTTATGTTGCTCTCCGTGTTTTAATTATATATGTGAGGAGGATGCCGGATGCCGGGTGACAGGTGGCGCGATGACAAAATATAAACTCCAGTATTTGAAAAATTCCATAATAAAATAAATTTTTATATTTAATTCTTACCTATTTTTAAACTTTCATATGAACCTCAGTATATATGTATAATTCTGTTTTTGTGCTTGTTGCAAATTCCTGCAGTAGTCCGAAAGCAATTCCATTAAGAGTTAAGCATATTCTTAATCGTTTTTTGTCTTTTGATAAGATTTTTTAGTACTTTAGCAGCGAATAAAAAGTCTGTTCATTACTACAATATTTGAATGATTGCTTTAATTATGTGTTATGCATAATGGATGAATTGTATTGCGAACATGCTTAACCTCTCTTTATAAGCGTTTTACAGGTCATTACATGTAATATTAATTTAATTATATATTGATATTATATTGTTATGTGTATTATTTAAATCAATTCAATTTAAATACACTTATTAAATAAATAAAGACGCTTATTCAATATATATGGCAAAATATCACAGAAAAGCGCACATTAGTGACTGAAGCTGGAAATCATTATACGAATTACAAACCTAAATTTCTTACCTTATGAAAAACCTTACATTTAATTTTCTTAAAGTCGCATTCATGGGCCTGATCATTTTCATGACCATGAGTACAACACATGCAGCCACCCTTACGGTTGGCATAACTGGCTGCGATTACCTAACCATCCAGGATGCTATTAATGCAGCTTCCCCTGGAGATGTGATTGATGTGACTGCAGGAACCTACCCCGAAACCCTTGATTTGCTAAGCAAGCAACTCACTATAATTGGTGCAGGTAACACATTAACAATCATTGATGCGGCAGGAATTCCAGGCTATGCCATTAGTAATTTTGGCAATGGATCATTAATACAGGATGTCCAGCTGATCAACTCTCAACATTACGGTTTTAAGCTTTCAGGCGTAAACAATGTTAGCCTGACAGATATCCTTGTCGAAGCATCAGCAAAAACCGGAGTTGACCTTAACGGATGTGATAATTGCACCCTTACTAACATTGAAGTAAATAATACTCCAGGTGGATTTGGATTGAATATTGTCGATTCGGATGATATTACAGTTGATGGCATCACGACTACAGCTAATGCATGGGGTGGTGTAAGCATTCAGAGTTACGGTGGATCTTACACCGGTGGATGCAACAATATAACTTTTCAGGGGATATTCAGTGCTGCTGAGAGCACAGCCTTTCTGATTGAACAAGATCCCGACGGTGGAATATATTATCCTATTACCAATGTAACTGTTCCTGCTATATTCAACTACATTACATATGGTTTTCGCAGCGGCGATGATTATAAGCAATGGATATACAAAGAAACCCTTACCGGTGCAAAATCTGTTGCTGATGGAATGGCAAGCTCTGCCTCATTTACTTTTCTGGATATTGTAGTCTATAATCTTGCAGAAACTGACTATTACGTTACCAATAACCTGATTATCCAGGATGCCATTGATGCAGCAACAGCAGGAGATGTTACTCATGTTGATGCTGGTACTTACACAGAAAACATCAATATTGATAAGCGCCTAACCATACAGGGTGCCGGAAGTGGTACTGACCCTTTAATTAACACTATCATAACACAAACGGGAGGTGCAGCCACTCCGGATTCAAAAGTTGGCGTTATACAATTAAACGCCTCCGGGCTCTCGGCTGCCGATCCATTGTTAATTCAAAATATCAGGGTTGAACCTGATGGAATGGCTGGGGAACGAAGAAGGGAATGATCTGCTCCCCAACGGCCACGGCCTGCATAAAGGCCAAATTGCTGGGTATGGCCGGAGCGTTTGGTGAGGAAGAGGATAGAGAATATTTTCTAGCAACTGCTCACCGAACCGGACGACCTTTTTCGCATGACAAGAGGGACAGGTAAGGGACCGTAGGGAGACTCCGGAACCAGCATCCTCGACAGGAAAAGGATAGCAGGTATTCATGGTGACAGCCGGGGTAGCGGACACGGGCGAATTCCTGGGTCAGGTCCCCGCACCAGATATAGTTCCGAACCACATGGGGAATCACCTAGCGGTAAAAGCCGTGGCTCTTTGTGAAGCGCTCAGGATAAATCTTCTCGAAATGATCAAAGCGCTCAGCCAGCAGTTTATAGAGGGCTGTTTGTGTGGGCGAACGAGGTCGATAGGTAGATACGTCTTGACTGTCTTCCTGTGTCATGCTCATAAGTGAAGGATATCACCTCTTCTGTGCCTGCAAGAAGAAAAAATGAGGCTCTTCAAACTACGTTAGCCGTATTCATCTTCACCACGTGAAAAGTGTGGAATCATAAGATTTTCAATGGCAGCAGCAAGAATTAAAAAAAAACT
>JBDLIJ010000314.1:0-2913 GCA_039714935.1 Bacteroidota bacterium
TGCTTATGCGTCATCACGTCGTTGAATGCAGTATATTGTGTGAAGGGAAAAGCCAGCTTGAACCGCTGCGATCGTTTGGCTGGCCGGATTGGAAAACAGCTGCCATAGCCCGCCATCTGCCTAGGAATGGTCAATTTTGATAAGGGTATACTGTTCAACCTGTTGATATCGGCCTGCCGGTGTACCTCTTTCATGCATAACCGGTTTCTATAAAATATATCAAAGCAACAAAGGGGCAATGAATATGAAAACTTTAAATAAAAATAAGCTGGCGGCTATCGATCCGGTTTGTGGGATGCAAATTGCCCATGATGCTAAATCAAAATTGTATTTATCGGTGCGCGGGCATTCGTATTACTTTTGTACCGAAAAATGTCGCAATGAGTTTGAACGAGATCCGGCAAAATATACGGATGTCTTAAATAATACAAAAAGCCGAAAAAATTGGTGGGGTCGATATCTCGACCGGGTTCAGAAGGCTACCAATGGAAAAACTCCGAAATGTTGTCATTAGTGTGGTTTAGCAAAGGAGATTAAATGGTGGTGCCAAAAAAAATACACATCTTTCTCATCATTCTTTCGGCCTTGGCTCTTTCTGCCTGTACCCATGGCCCTAATCGCCCCATGGAAAACTGGGGTCACATGATGGGGTATGGTTATGGTGGAGGATTTATGTGGTTATTATTTCTGGCTTTAATCGGTATTGTTATTTATTTCCTAATTCAGGGAGCAAAATCGAAAGAATCCTCTAAGTCAAATACTGAAACACCGTTAGATATCTTGAAAAAGCGTTATGCAAAAGGCGAAATTGATAAAGAAGAATTTGACCGAATAAAAACGGATTTGGATGCATCTTAATCTGGTGATGCCTCCTAGTCACTACGGAAGATTGGATTTTTATAGCTGAGATACCGGTATGGTATCTGGATTCTTGGCCGCCATCAAAACTCAAGACTTCGGCTATTTTCCGGCAATAGTCCACGGGCCGGAAAATTGAGAATATCAAAAGCATTCTGGTGCCGCGATTCCATAATAGCTGCTTCTCTATTGCCGCATCTTCCTAATTATCGCTTGATCCTTTTATAAAGGTATTATAGGATTTAACATCTTTCTGATATTATAAATAATTTTGACCCTGCTCCTTCCCTGATTCTTACAAACTTGTCAATCCATCTGAATTGGACGAAACCTCAACTTAGATCCTCTGATTGAAATTTCAGCATTTGCTGTAGTCCCGCTTGTATTATTTCTAATGTTGCTATTTTCCACAAATAAATATTTATCAGATCTATTCGAGAATTGGTGAAAAATAAGGAGGAAATTTATTATGGCACAGCTTATCGCAGACCGGTGGGATGTTGACTTTGTCCTATATGAGCAATTTAAGGTGGAAGAACTGAGCCAACATGAAAGCTATGATAATTGGTAACTGAAGGATACGGCTATGAAACAACAGTATTTCCCTCATCGATTACACCAGAATACCATATGAATTCTGGTGTTTGATACCATTAGGTATCTGTACTAATTAGAGATAAATTGTTTCTTGGATTATCACCATCACCACTTTGAATCTTCTTGACAATTCTTAGAATCATATCATATCCTTAAGTATCGTGCTCGGTTGAAGCGCAATCTCACACGGTACAATTGCCTACACTAATGCCGCCCTTAAATTTGACCGCTTATTGTTGATCAAGTTCTCACAGTACAAATAGCCTACTGCAGAGTCTTACTTGCCTCCAACCAGATGGCAGGACCACACTGATTCAGAGTTTTCTTGAATAACCAGACTATATCAATTCCCATAATTGAAAAATTAAAGATGTTACTGCCGTGAAACTCTATCTAACGATTGGATGTCTAAAATTGCCGATGCGATACCTCCAAAGTGGATGCCACTCCACTTTGGAGTTGGGCTTGTATGGAGGCCTGAAATGACCTCTGGTCGTTACCATTACTAACTGTTAATTTCTTAAAGAGGAGAACTTGCTATGGCTAAATTCATATCTCTTGTAAAATATACGGCTAAAGGAATAGAAAATATCAAAGAAAGTCCAAATCGACTAGATGCGGTTAAGCAGCTTTGTGAATCTATGGGGGCGAGTGTAGATGGTTTTTATCTCACCATGGGCTCTTATGATATGGTTCTTATTGTCGATGCACCCAATTCTGAAACCGCAGCAAAGATGATTCTAACAGTAACATCCGGGGGATCTGTTTCTACGGAAACGCTTGCAGCATTTTCTGAGGAAGAATATCGGAAAATTATCTCAGAACTTCCATAAAGCATCTTTCTCGAATAATTAACAGTTCCATTGTTCTCCAATAAAAATAAGAAAGGGGGTCAAGATGCCATATATTATAACAACATCTATATATCCAAGCCATAAAGGACCTGAAGTTGCGGAAAGATATCTTGAAGCAATAGCAAAATATCCTCCTGATGAAAATTTAGGCACCGAGGTTGTACCTGCGGCAGTAAAATCTGTTCATGGAGGAATAAAAGTTACAGGTATATCAGAGGCAAAGGAAGGAAAACTTGAAGATGCTTTGAATCGGACTGTAAATATGATGGTAATGTTCCAAGACATAGAAGGATTCGAATATACGACAGAAATTCATTATAAGGTAGAAGAGGCTCTGGCATTGATAGGTATGAGCTTATAAGAATGGCGGCACATTATTTAGACAAAATAGAGCTGAGTCTACAATGACTCAGCTCTAAAAGTAGGTGCAGAAAAATTGAAGGGAATGATTTCAAAATTGCAGACTTCGGCTATCATTGTTCAGTGTCATTTTCGACATAATAAGTGGAATAAAAAAGCCCGCCCAATTTAATTGGCAGGCTTTTTATTATTGGTTATCTTTGCGTTCTTGGCGCCTTTGTTTACCCAGTGAAATTCATGCTAA
>JBDLIJ010000315.1:0-2911 GCA_039714935.1 Bacteroidota bacterium
ACACGGTATTTGGGAGCAAAGCCTTCCATTACCGCTGCTGACACTTTTGTCATGTCAAGGCTTCCTATCTGGAGTAGTTCCAGACATTGTCTTTCCGCCCCGAGCTGGCCACCCGGGTATATCTTTATCAGCAGCTTTCCTTCTGACTTTCTCTCCAGTTGCTTTGCCATGTAGGCCATGCCTTTATGCACCGGATGGTTGATGTCCAGACCATGGGCCAGCTTCAGCACCTTATTCTTTGCCCCGTCGCCACAAGCTGCAAGCATGGAGGCAACGATAAGGATAAGTATTATTTTGATGCGTCTGCTCATCCTAATTTCTTATGCTTATAATGATATCAATGACTTCTTTAACTTTTGCTGTCAGCAAGTCAGGTTTGCCGGTCATTTCCTGATCAATCAATTTTGACCCCATTCCTACGCCAACGGCGCCTGCATCGAACCATGCCCTGAGGTTATCTTTTGTGGGCTCCACACCTCCGGTAGGCATTAGTTTCAGGCCAGGCATGGGGCCTAAAACAGACTTGATGAAGCCGGGCCCCAGCACATTGCCAGGAAAAACCTTTATAATGTCTGCACCCAAAGCTCTTGCCCTTGCTATTTCTGTTGGTGTGGCGCAACCGGGAATCCAGTATGTGTCGTGATCTATGCAGCTCAGGGCAATCTCTTTACTTAATATAGGACTGACAATAAAGTCTGCACCAAGTTGAATAAATTTTTCTGCCTGCTGCCTGTTGAGCACCGATCCGGCTCCAAGTATCATTCCGGGACAATAATTTTGAATATGATCTTTTATAACAGGGAAATTGAGCAGTGCAGCATCTCCTCTGTTTACGTATTCAACTACCCTCACACCTCCTTTGTAGCAAGCATTGATAACACTAATGCTGCTGTCGGCATCATGATGATAGAAGAGCGGGATAAGTCCTGATTTATATATTATCTGTGCTGTTTTGCTTTTCATGATGAGCGCGTCATTTATTATTTTTTGCTAATTCAAGAGCCTGTGTGGTCACATAATATTTTGCGATCATATTCGGCACTTCCCACTCAGGCAGTTTTCCATCTGCCAGAAACTGCAAATATTTTTGAGTCACCTGTGCAAAGTGGGCTTCGTGTCCAATTCTATATTTATCAGGAACCATTACGATCCAGCCTGAATTATTTCTTTTCAACTCCAGGCCCGGGTATTTTTCAGCCACGATACCAAAGTTAGCATGCAGCTCTTGTTCAAATGCATTGATATTGCTTTCATCTGCTGGTTCAATATATAGCGTCGCTTTATAATTTTCTTCCTGTCCCTGTCTGATCACCAGATTGGCCTTGCTACCCCTCATTATGGAGTAATGTGTATCGCCTGTACCTTCCGGGGCTTCATAATTCCAGCTTACAGAAACTTTAGCATGAACACCCCTGATCTTATAAATAATCTCTCCATTACAAAAAACATTCAGGATACTGTCCTTGATGTCCTTCTGTAAATATTCAGGAAAAGCTTGCAGTCGTGTAACTGCATAGAATTGATCCTGTGAAACCTCCGTCGCCCATCGTTTAGCAGCCAGCATTTCGATATCAGTGGTATAGTCAATGATCTGATCAGGGTAACATTCCCACTGGATCAGGTCTACCAGATGGGTTGTCACATCCACTATCCCGTCGCCTTCCTGATTCACATCGAAGAACCAGGCAGGGCGTTTGATCTTATTGCCGGATACATACTTAAAAAAGTGGTGTACGCTCTCTTTGGTAACTGCCGGTTTCTCAGGTGTTCCTTTGAGTAAAGCACCAAATATTTCCGGTAGCTGCGAGAACTCCTTTTGCAGGATTGAATTGATCTCATAACGCTCTGTCATAATATCGTACAGCAGCACATTGTTCTTCTCTGCTGCAGCAAATGCATCTATCAATAATTTGAAATCCGAATGGTCAATGGCCATGGGCTTGTCTGCAAGTACATTGATACCAGCATCAACAGCAGTCTTAATATATTCGGTTTTCTTTTCATTGTTGCCTGAAGTGATCATTACATTACCGCTTTGCTCTTTAATCATCACCTGAAGAAAATCATCTCCGGTGTATACTATAGATTCCCATTTTGTGGGATGCTCTTTTCTGGAATTAAATCCTTCTATCCTTTTCAGGTGGTCTGTAATATCCGGGCCCTCCGGGGCATAAATATGCACTACAGGACTTACTTGATCATACATGCTCTTCTGTACTAGTGCTGCATGAAAATGCCCGGGATCGATGGTCATGAATTGCAGAGGATATTCACGAATTTCCGCTGACTTATCACTATTATTAGTACAGGAAATAATCATCATGATGGCGACTAAATATAGGATTTTTGTTTTATTCATATTAGCTTGTTCTTTTTAACAGACCTGATTTATTTGTTAATATTTTACATAATTGCTTCCATAAGGAAAGCGTTGAGGCCTGAATAACATATTATTAGCTTCATCATCGTTCATAAACTGTTCAGTTTCCGGATCCCAGTATAATTTCCGGTCAAGTTTCATGGCTGTATGGCTGAGCAGGCATGCCGAGCATGATCGATGGCCTATTTCAGCGGGGGCAACCGATTGCTTCCTTGTCCTGATGGATTCCAGCCAGTTTTGGTGTTGTTCGGTACTTTTATAGAGGTGGATTTCGTCGGGGCCTATCACTGATTCTAGGATTTTAGGATTGCTGGCATCGATGGCATTTAATTTTTTTGCATCTGCACCCGGGTCGGAAGCAGTGACGGATACAGGGCCTCTGGAAACAAACAGCCATCCGTCGGAGCCGATGAATTTTACGCCGTTAGGAAAGTCATCCCTGATGTCCATGGTGATGCCATTGGCATATTTTGATTGCACCCTGAATTTGCCATGCACATTCCATAAGCCAGATGTAGGAAATTCGGCTTC
>JBDLIJ010000316.1:0-2892 GCA_039714935.1 Bacteroidota bacterium
GGCCGAAAATATCAAGGCCAAAAGGATGATGGAGCTGGCTAATGAGGCCCATGGATTCCCCACAAAAGATAAGCTAAACCAAAACTTCATTGCCTACTTGGAAAAATCGAACAAAGTGACCCCCACCTGCCGATTTCGATTGACCACCCCGATGCCGGACTGATTTGACCACCCCGCCGGATGAAAGGGACCACCTCTCGCCGGAAATGATTGACCACCCAGTATAGGACTTTTCTTGTGCCGATTAGCACATAAATGATTATCGTAGTCATGTCACTATTTATTAATCATTTATGCCAAATCATTTAACGCACATGAAAAAAGTAAGATTGATTATCCGAATGTACACCGAGGGTGTAAGTAAGAAAACGATCAGTGAGAAGAGTGGATGCAGCCGTAACACGGTGAAAAAGTACATCCGTCAGTTCATTGCTCTTGGGATGACTTTTGAGGAGTTGAATAAGCTCAACAACACTTCGTTAGAGGCGCTATTCAAGGTGGAAGGCGCCGTATCCAATCCGAAGCTTGAGATCCTGAGGAGCTATTTTCCAGAGATGGAGAAGGCCTTGAAGCGAAAGGGAGTTACCCGTGAGCATCTATGGCAAAAGTATATCTCAAAGCATCCTGATGGTTACCGGGTGAGCCAGTTCAAGGAGCATTATAACCGATGGCGGAAGCAGTCGGCCGGCGTAATGCACATCGAACATAAAGCCGGTGACAAAATGCAAGTTGATTATGCCGGGAATCGTCTTGAGATCGTTGACATGGATACCGGAGAGTTGCGGCCTGTAGAGGTATTTGTTGCCATTTTGGGAGCAAGTCAACTCACCTATGTTGATGCGAGTTTCTCACAGAAGAAGGAAGACTTCATCCAATCCTGCGAGAATGCACTACACTACTTTGGTGGAGTACCACAAGCCATTATCACCGATAACCTAAAATCAGCGGTCATCAAGAGCGACAAGTATGAACCAACGTTGAATGAAGCCTTTCGGGACTTCACGCTACATTATGGTTTATCTGCTCTTCCGGCCGGGCCCTACAAGCCACGGCACAAGGCCTTAGTCGAAGGGATGGTAAAAATCATCTATCGGGTTATTTATCCTGAGATCCGCAAGCAGACCTACACAAATATTACTGATTTGAACAGGGATATCCTCACCGAACTGGACAAGCTTAACAATCAGCTATTGAAAGGTCGGCCCTATAGCCGCCGGATGCTGTTCGAAGAGACTGAGCGGAAGACTTTGCAACCGCTGCCGCTACATGTTTTTGAGATAAGGCATAAAAAGGTGGCTACGGTGATGAAGAACAATCATGTGAGTCTGAGCGTGGATAAACACTATTACAGTGTTCCTTATGAATACATTGGTAAAAAGGTCAAGCTGTTTTACAACCAGGTTGATGTGGAGATCTACTATCAATATGAAAAGATCGCTAGCCACATAAGGGATCCTCGTCCCTTCCGGTACACTACAGAATCAGAACATCTGGCAACGAGCCACAGGTATATTACTGACTGGACTCCGGAGGGCTTTATTGAGCGAGCAGAAAAAGTTGGAACTAGTACACGGGTTTATATCACCAAGGTGTTGGAGAAGCCTCAACATGCTGAACAGGCTTATCGCACCTGCCAGGGCATCCTGAGTCTGGCTAAAAGGGTTGGCAATGAGCGATTGAACAATGCCTGCGTGAGGGCTGACTTTTTTGGTGAATACAGTTACAAGGTTATCAAAACCATCATTGAAAGAAAGCTGGATTATACAGATCTCTCTAAAGATGATGAAATAAAGACTCTCCCGCTTCACAATAACATCAGGGGTAAGAAATATTATAAATAAATATCTACGGCTGCCGATCATGCTCTTAATGGGCATGGTGGGTGGTCATTTTATCAATCCTAGAAAATAAAAAATTATGAATGAAGAAACACTAGTGAAAATGAAAAGTATGAAGTTCTGGGGCATGGCCCAGGCCTTTTCCAGCTGCTTGGAAGACGGACAGACGTCAAAGATGACAGCTGATGAGATGTTATCTTTTCTGATTACCTCAGAATACGATGACCGGCACAATCGACGTATTGACAGGCATATCCGCAATGCCAGGTTCCGGTATAGTGCCAGCATTGAAAAACTGTATTATGGTCCTGAAAGAAATCTAGAGAAGAACCAGATGATGCGTTACGCAGAATGTGATTTTATAGATAAAGCTGAGAACATCCTGATCACCGGCTGCACTGGGATAGGCAAGAGCTACATCGCTTCTGCACTGGGCAACCAGGCTTGTCTGAAGGGGTATAAGGTCTTCTATACCAATATCACTAAGCTCTTTGCTAAACTCAAGATGATGAAGGCTGATGGATCCTACTTACGCGAGATATCCAGAATAGAAAAACAAGACCTGTTGATCCTGGACGACTTCGGCCTACAACCTCTGGATAATCAAAACCGGGCAGCATTGATGGAGTTAATCGAGGACAGGCATGGTAGAAGATCAACCATTATTACCTCTCAACTGCCTGTTAAAGAATGGTATGATGTAATTGAAGAAAAAACGGTTGCTGACGCCATCCTCGACAGGCTTGTGCATGATGCAAACAGAATCGATATTGATGGAGACTCAATGAGGAAAAATAAAAAACTTAGAAATTTATAGTGATGGAGTCGCTATTAAAATATATTTGTATTTAAGCTCTTTGGCTTAAGAAAAGTTCTTTACTGTTTTTGTCAAAAAGGAGGGGGTCAATTGATCCCGGCTTCCAATGGTCAGGTTCAACTGGCGAAAGGGGGTCAGGTTGGCTGGTTTTTCCACTTAATATCAGAGTATACGTAGAATGGAGTGCTATATATGCGCCACTATTGAACTTTGAGGTTGGTAGGAAAGATGATAAAA
>JBDLIJ010000317.1:0-2846 GCA_039714935.1 Bacteroidota bacterium
TGTCGGTTGGTTTGTTGATTCTTATGGTGGATAGATGTTTTAAAAGGTTTTTAAGAAAGGAATGTGCCGCCCTGAAAATGGGCGGCACATTCCTTTTTGTGGGGTGTCTCTTTGATATTCAGATACTGTTGACATAATATCCGTAAACTACAATATATGACATGGTCGGGCTGCCATTTCAGTTTAGCTGAATAGTACGGGAATCATTCCGGAGTGGAGATCAGTTTGATGCAGACGTAAGGAGAGCAATAATGAAAATAACAATTTTTTATGGAAGTATACATAAGACAAAAGGTAACACCTATGTGATAATTAATGAATTCATTGAAGGTGCTAAAGAAGCTGGCGCAGAAATTGAGGTCGTTTTATTGGCAGAAAAAGAAATAAATAATTGTATCGCGTGAGTCAAATGTTGGACAAAGACACTCGGCAAGTGCGCTTTGAAGGATGATATGGCCGGACTCTTAAGAAAATTTATGCAATCTGATCTTGTTGTCATGGCTACTCCTGTTTATATCTATAACGTGCCAGGTAATATGAAAACATTTCTCGATAGGATGATGCCACTCTTAGATCCACACCTGGTGAAAATGGAGAATGGGTATATAGGGCATATAAAGAAATATGATAAGTATCCCAAGCTAGGGGTGATAGCTACAGGTGGTTTCCCCGATCAAAATTTTTCTGAATTTGTTAGTCAGTATTTCAACCGTATTGCTGTTGATCTTTATTCAGAAGTTCTTTTTGAAATATATAAAGGGCAGGCAGTTCTATTGAAAGCGGCAGATAAAATTGGGCTTGGCTCGCTTTTGGATGAGTATAAACAAAATGTTAGGATGGCTGCCAAAGAAATTGTTGAAGATATGAAAATATCGAAAGTTACAGCACAAAAGTTAGACCAACCATTCATACCTGAAGAGGTGTATATAGAACAGATGAATAAATATTGGGACAGTCGTATAACCGGTTACAAGGGAAGGTAAAAATAATAAATTTATCGTTTGATCTGCTCTATTATTTTCATTGCCGTTGAAACTCGAACACAGCAACATTGAAAAACTTAAAACCCGGGCGTTCAAACTTGGTGCAATAGAAGATGATATTGCGTTATCCAGCGGTGTCAGCTTCATATTTGAGCCGTTAAAACACATTCCTGTTAAACTGGTTTTTTATCCTGGCGATCATGAATTTAGTGCAGGCGGGAGTATATTACTTGACGCATCTGCCACTGATTTAGTTGGGTTTGAAACTTTAGCATTTTTAGTTACAATGCTCTTCCGAAAGCTCATAGACGGAAATTTATAAGAACCTATTTCAAAACATAATGCTTGCGGCAATTTAGGTAAAGAGCAAAGAATAGGACCATTATTTGTCAGATCCAGAGAGCTTTTCAAGAATCAAGTTTCGGCTATCGAGTGACAGTATTCTGAGTGGAATTTTCACAAGAATATCGACTCTATTCTTAACAGTCTGATATGTCATTAAGAATGTCACGGTTATGGCAATAGTCTTGAGTTGCAATCTTCCAGGATAGACCTCAATATTCGACACCGATTCCAGGTATCGATTCAAAATTGACACAAAAACCTTCTCGTAATATAATCCCTTCATTCCCATCTGATAATTTTAATTCCAAAAGCGATCTGATTCGTACTATCTTCTATGCCCAAAAGGAGGTTCACTATGCCCAGCAAGGAATATGCGGATATATTAGAACTTTTGAAATCAATGCCGGATACCTCAGGTCTATCTTTCGAAGAACGGCGGTCTAACTTTGAGGAAGAGGTTTCTCAATTACCGGTTGCAGAAAATGTATCGTGTGAACCATTGTCCGTTGGTGGAATCCCAGCTGAATGGATTATCCCTGAAGGAACGCCGAAGCAAAACGTTTTGCTGTATCTGCATGGCGGGGGGTATTGCATCGGGTCCATCAGCACGCATCGTGGCATGGTATCGCATATTGCCCTGGCTGCAGAGACAAGGGCACTTTTGATTGATTATCGACTGGCTCCCGAATATCCTTTTCCTGCGGCAGTAGAAGATTCAACAGCAACCTATAAATGGCTTCTCTCCAGGGGTATTGCTGCCAGTGATATCATTATAGCTGGAGACTCGGCTGGTGGCGGGTTAACCGTTTCGACGCTGGTTTCGTTGAAGGAAAAAGGAATACCGTTACCGGCGGCAGCAGTGTTGATATCTCCTTGGGTGGATTTGGCGATAACCGGCGATTCCGTGATTTCTAAGGCAGAGATTGACCCGATGGTTACTAAAGAAGGCTTAATTGAAATGGCCGAAGCCTATATGGATGATACCGACCCTCGGACCCCTCTTGCATCACCTTTGTATGCTGATTTAGTGGATTTACCGCCAATGCTAATTCATGTTGGTACGTCAGAAATCTTACTCGATGATGCAACCCGACTGGTTGACCACGCTAGAAAAGCCGGTGTTGAAATCACCTTTAACGCAGTTGAGGGTATGTGCCATGTTTGGCATTTTTTTTCGATAATGTTGCCTGAAGCACTCGAAGCTATCAAAGAAGTCGCTGGGTTTGTGCAGGAACATCTGAGAAAATAGATCTAAATACAAGACTACGGCTATAATATGCTGGTGATTAATCGTAGGTATTCTGTTTACAGGAAATTTCATTTTTGTAAGAAAAATGGTATATGCAACAGCGCGTATAGGTCGTTAGGTGGTTGATATCTGATGGTATCTAATATTTTCAATAGCCTAGAAAACCGTTTATTGTCTCCAAGTATCTGTAGTACGACACGATCCATTATAATCTTAAATAGTCACTACGTGAAATAATGGCAAATATTAAAAACGAGTCTGACATTCGT
>JBDLIJ010000318.1:0-2819 GCA_039714935.1 Bacteroidota bacterium
TCCGCACTATTCCTTCTTAAAGCATCCTGATCATCCCATCGGACAGCATACCGAAGGCTATCTTTATCCAATAAGGCATCCAGGGCAAAATTCTCGAGTCCCAATTCAAGGGTATCCCCTATCGATCTTTCCTTCAGCAATATCTTATCTGTAGCCACTGTCAGGCTGATGGCAGAATCATCAGCATACGCCAATACCGTAATTGAATCAGAGTTTATCCCCTTGTAATCAACATACGGAAACTCAACTTTGATCTCTGCTTCCCGGTCAAGCGAATTAAAAGATCCTGATATATGGCTGCTTTGCCGTACGTACAGGCCCGGCACGAAAATATCCATCAGGTCTTCAGTTTCCTTAATGTCAAGAGCGAAAGCCAAAGATTGAGGCCTTATGTTTGTATCGGGATCAGGCATGAACGCCCAATTGCGAAACTCTTTCTCCAACAGATTATTGATGGCATGTGTCATCTCCCGTATCGTAAAATTACCCTGTATAAGTGCATCCATCAGATCGGAAGTAACCATGATCTTTCGGTAATACCCTGTATCTTTCAAACTGATCAGGGCCAGGTGTTCCAATAACCAGCGTTTATCCCCTTCCAGGTACTCCAGGCTGTCCACCCTGATGCGACCTTCCAGGTCTTCTGGATCAAAGCCGATAAAATTGCATTTCAGGCTGGCTGACAATCTCAGCAGGCTATCCCGGTCCAGCATATTCAGGCTGAAAAGGTCAGCATCACTGATATTGGCAGTAAAGTCCAGGAGGGGTTTTTCTTTGTTGAAATCCAGTATGCCATCAAAAACCAGTTTGATAAGGTCGTCCTTAACATCAAGGTGACCGTTAAATCTTTTCTCAGCTATAGCCCCTCGCACTGCAACCTGGTTAAAGTACTGTTGCATGAACATGAGCGAATCAATATTTCCGGTCATGTGTATATCTGCACTTTCTGCTGTTATGCCTTTGCCATTTACCTGGACATCAAGGTCTAATTCCCCGAAATACTCATGCAGGTTCAGAAATTTGCCTATGTGGAACCGCCTGGCCCTGACTTCCCCTTTGTATACCACATCGGTTTCATCTTCATTCTGACGTAGAGAAACATCTGTAGAAATCATTCCAATATCGGAGATAAAGTCTGCCGTGGACACAAAATCATTATAAAAACCCGTAAATGACCCATTTATCTTCATGGTTCCAAGAACCCCGAGTTCCTCCGGCACGGTAATATGACGGTTGAGGCCGGGTATGGCAAATTGTTCTATATCGGAACGGGTTACGGTAAATTCATCCACATGGGTATGGATAAATGTTTCTGTTACATCAGGTAATCCATAAAGCCTCACATCTCCCCTGAAACGTGTATTCTTGCCATAAGTGAACCTGAAATCCTTTACCCTCAGATTATCTACAGTTCCTTTCACCTTCCCTCCCACGCGTAACTTGTTGTCCATGACCAGGAGGTGGGGAGCAAAATATCCTATATCGACAAGATTAAGCTCGGAAGGCCTGATAGTTGATGACATATCAACTTCTTCGATAAAATGGAGATAGCTCGGCCAGCCATCGTAATTGAATGCAAGGTCAAGGTCGATCTTTGAATGAGGCGTTAATGCTTTCAGGCTATCCACAATCAGGAACATAGGGCTCAGCCTGAATTCACCGGTGAGCTCTTCCACAACAAATCCGCATTTATCGTAGCAGCTTAGTTCTTCTATCCTGAAATCAAAAGTATCATTGAGGATGCTGAGGTCATGCAATCTGAGTTCATGAACGAATATGTCCAGGTTGAAATAATCCATTCCTATTTCCCGCTTCTTCTTTATTTCATCACTATACCTGAATCTAACATTGCGCAGCCCCAGGTCATCAAGGCTTACTTTCCACTTTGTACTACCGTGTACTGTATCTTCCTCTGTTTCAGTATTAGTTGATTCAAAATGGTCACGTATAAAAGAATAGGTAAAAGCTGAGTCAGTCACGTTCTTTATCAGGGAAAATGAAGCATCATTTACGGTGATATCGTTCACTTCAAACACTTTACGGCTTTTCTGAAGCCTGAAACTCCTCATATCCACAAAAACATCATGGGCATGAAACAGGGTGTCGTTCCGTTGATCAAGGGTAAGGACACCACGTACATGAAAATCCAGTCTGGGTGTAATGTAGAGTCCTTCTATCGTTAATACAGTGTTCAGCTTTTCTGAAAGGTATGATCCGGCCATCCTTGCCAGAAAGGTCTGTACCAATGGGTTATACGTTATCCACGAGAGTGAGAACGGGATGATTATCACCACCAGCAAGCTGTAGGTCAATATTCGGATAAGCCTTTTTTTGATAACTTTGTCGTTTTAAAATCTGAGCCGCATGAGCGCCCTGATACTAGGTATAGAATCTTCTTGTGATGACACCTCGGCAGCAATTATCAAGGACACCAAAATCCTTGCCAATGTTATTGCCGGGCAGGAAGTTCATAAGAACTATGGTGGTGTTGTCCCTGAGCTTGCCTCAAGGGCTCATCAACAGAACATTATACCTGTCATCCATCAGGCCCTCAAACAAGCAAATATAAAGAAAAATCAGCTTGATGCCGTGGCCTTTACACGTGGCCCCGGTCTGCTCGGATCGCTGCTGGTCGGGACTTCCTTTGCCAAAGCATTTGCACTTGCCTCTGGCATACCCATTATTGAGGTCGACCACCTTAAGGCACATATCCTGGCTCATTTTATAACGAAAAATAAGGAATCTGTTGTTCCCGGTTTTCCGTTTATCTGCCTGACCGTATCGGGCGGGCACTCCCAGATCGTCCAGGTGAACGATCC
>JBDLIJ010000319.1:0-2816 GCA_039714935.1 Bacteroidota bacterium
CCACATGGCATGAATGCCGGTTGACTGTCAGGCTGCCATTCAATACCATCCCTGCTCCGGGCAAGGCCCAAAATGGAAATTCCGTTGCGCAGATGTGAGCGGAATAACATGATATATTCATGGTCATATTTTGCAATACCGGCATTATGGGTGGTGATAACCTGAAGGTGAGGGGCAGTCCAGTATTTATTAACATGCTGAGGAGTAAGGATGGGATTGGCCGGCCATCGGAAGACCGGATTGTTCAGGTCAACGCTGATCTTTTTGTCTTTTAATTCTATTATTCTGCTTAAATTATTCATAGATCTTATTAATGTCGGCGGCGGGATGATCCTGGATCGCCTGCAGGATCAGCAAGGCTTCAATGGTAGACTCAGCTCCCGAATTCATGTTTACTTCCTTTTCCGGGCCTATTCCGTCAAAACACCTGCCGTTTGCCGGGTCGTACATTTGTCGGCCGGCAGGATTGTTGCCTGCCAGCCAGGAAGCCACCTGCTGAGCCATATCAACATACTTTTTATCTTCAGTGATATTATAGGCTTCGAGACATGCATAAACAATGGGCCTGATGCCATAAGCGATCTGGGGGTACATACTTTTTTCCGTCTCGAACAACCGGCCTTCTTTTTCAATTATGTATATATGATGCAAATATCCTGAACTTAGCAGGTAGGGGTAAAAATAATTTATTTCACTCAAGGCAGATTCAATAAAGTCATCTCTTCCAAGTAGTTTGCCGGCCCTGAGCATGGCATATGCCTGGGTATTGCCATAGGAATGCCACAGGTTATTCCAGCTGAGATAAGCACCATAGGGGAAGTTGTTACTATCACCTTTTTGTGTCAATATAAGTCCTTCTGCAAACTTTTCAATCAGTTCAATAAGCGCGGTATCCTTGTTAATGTTATTGTAATAGCTTTCCATTCCAATCATCAGTATAGCCGATTGGTCATAAGCTGTACCTGATGGAAACCAGTTCGGAAGAGTCATTCCCTCCAATTGAATAGTGTCTTTTGGAAGTTCCAGGTATTTGTTTTTTACTGTTTCAATGATCTGCCCGGCAGCCGATTTCGTCCTTTTGGCAAGATCACCACTAAGTTTTGGATATATTTCACCCAGGGCCCACAGCGCACGCCACGACCACCAGTTTGGTTCAGCTACAGAGGTCTTATAGGTTTTATTTATTGACATATCGCCCCAGAGAAAGTTGTAGAAATATCCATTTTCAGCCTGCATGCTGAGCGTGAACCTTGTCAGCCTATCAATCATGATCTCTAGCTCCGGATCATCACAGTTTTTTGTGTAGGCAGAAAGAAAAACCAATGCCCTTGCTACATCATCCACGCATGAAAATCCTTCATCGGGTTCAATGGCATAGGTGTAATCAGGGTATTCACTGTATATTTTGATCAGCCCGGCCTCATTTCCATTTTCAAGGGTCACCTCGGTATATAAATGCTTCAGGTGATCTAAGTTTACAAAACTGTGGATATGATCCGTATCCTGGTTTTCGCAGGCAGAAAAGCTTAAGACTGCGATAATAAAGGAGAAAATAATATTGCGTACCTGCTTCATAAATCGTCTAAATCTCTATTAAAAGTATATATTTTATGCATACGAATATATTAACTGGGAATAGTAATTTCAAGGTGGCCCCTGTTCTTAAATGTTTTTGAAGTTGCCGCAATTAAAAACTATAAAGAATTCATTTTATGTTTCCGTATTATTCCTATTATTGCATGCCTGATTATGTAACTGACTTTATTTTATTAACGTTTAAGTAAGTGTTGGTTACCTGGTCAATTAATCACAAAATAACGATCAATGCAAGTTACAATCAACAGAAGTGATGTTATCTTTTCTCCGGATTCAAAAAAGATCATTGCCCGTTTTTTTTATCTCGATGATGAAAGAGGCATGGATGTTATCCGCAGAGTAATGACCATGCCGGAAAATGAGATTGCTACTGTTATCAAGCAGGTGTTGAGGAATTTTTCCAAGCGGCACAGAAATATTTCACAGGTATTCGAAAAACACTTTACAAAAGTCGGACACCTTTTTGATAAATTAGAAATTGATGCAGATAGTCTTTCGTTGTATAGAAAATTGCTTATTGGCTCTTATTTCACACATGAGTTTTCTATTGAATCAGCGGCATTATTTAATCCCTCAATAGTAGAACACCCTGATCAAACAGAGTTAGAACAGGGAGAAAAAAGAGTTATTTTGAGTTTCAGGGCCACTGGGGAAGGGCATATTTCTTCGCTGGTTTTTCGAAGTGCTATACTGGATCAGAATAATAACATGACTTTCAAACCTGCTGGCCAGTTGTTAGATCAGGCAGTTAGTTCTGTAAAGTATGTTTATAAAAAGGACTTTTTTATTGAGCGATTGAATGAAACATTAGAATTTAACCATAAACTTTCTCCTGAAAGTTTATTAGACAAATTAAATTTTGAGTTCACTTATGGTGAATTGAAATATTATATCAACGAGCTGAAAAAGAGATCAAGCTATACTAAAACTCAAAAATTAGTACTTGATGAGATTTTATGGCTTGCTTTATCTCATTATGAAATTGAGTTTTCATTGGATACTGCCTTATCTGAAAGAGTGATCTTTCCTGTGTCCTCCTCTGAAAAGAACGGCATTGAGGATGCCCGTTTTGTAAGGTTTACCGACGACAATGGCGAAGTAACCTACTACGCTACCTATACTGCTTATGACGGCCTGGTCATTTTACCCAAGTTAATCGAAACTAAGTCTTTTTATAAGTTCAAAAGTTCGGCAATTCATGGTGAGATATCCAGTAATAA
>JBDLIJ010000320.1:0-2808 GCA_039714935.1 Bacteroidota bacterium
ATTGGTAGACCATATCAATGACTGCGCATCAATAGTATCGGCAAGGTTGGTAGCCGTTGCAAAGTCAAAGGGGACGCCTTCGCAGATCGATTCATTGCTACCTGCATCTGCCACGGCCTGAGGAATGACGATATGATTATGCGACATCTGCTTTGAACATACATTCAGGATCACATTCACCGTACCTGAACTGGTATATATATGCCATACATCTCTTCCAATATCACCGTTTCCGTCTCCAAAGTCCCATATCCAGTCTTCATAAGTTACTGCATCTCCGGTGCCATGGAACCATGCAGTATCCCCGGTACAACTTGGATTCGGTGTTGTATAAAAATCAATATTAGGATCCGTAATAATTTTAGTAAAATAAGTTGTGTCCGTACAATTATAATTATTCGTTGCTATCAAAGAAACCTGGTAGGTTCCCTGGTTTATGTATGTATGCGTAACATTTTGTCCGCTAGCAGTATTTCCATCACCAAAATCCCACTGCCAGGTGGCGATCACACAATTCGCAGTCCCAACAAACTGTACAGGATCATCGACACAGCTTGAGTCGATGGGAGTAGCTATAATATTTGGCACAGGCAGTGTATCAAGTGTAAGTATCATGCTGCTAACATCATCAGGACAGGGTTCCATCCCATATGCGGTGAGTGTAAGGCTTACGTCTCCCAATTCAGATGGATCCGGGTAATAAACGGGTTGTAAAATTGTCGGATCACTGAAAGTCCCCAACCCACCTGTCCACCTTAAGGAGTCTTGATTCATCGCCCAGGGTGGCGATGAAGATGTGGTGAAATCAAAAGGAGCCCCCTGGCAGGAGGTCTCATCCGAACCTGCCCCTGCCATCACCTGGGATTGTACCCATGTGGTATCGATCACCTGATTGATACAAACAGTATCAACCGGGGTGACAGTATTGTCTAAAAAATAATTTGTGAATTGAATGATGTTTTCTCCGGGAATAGCCAGGCCCGGATCAAAGGAGGTCCCGGTCGTCCCGGGTCCTGTGAGCACCCCTGTTGGGGGATATACAGATAAAGGTGTAGGGGGATCGGTTGAACAGTAGAGAGAATCAAGGCCCGTCATCTGAATGGTATTATCGAGCAAGGTTAACTCCAGTGTATCTTCCTCGGTGGTACAGGCCGATTCATAATCAAATGCAATGACAATTGTACGTGTGGGGTCGATAGCATAGTTCTGGATGGGGACCACATTTATGGAATCAATGAGTGAGCCGCTGGGGATCACAATAGAATCCGGCAAGAGAACATAATCCACACCATTGACAGCAGTGCCCATATATGTGAAATGGATAGGGTAATTATAAGGGAGGGTGTCGATCAGCTCGAAATAAATGTTAGCATCATTGCATCCTTCGATCACGGTGGCATAAGATACAGAAGAGGAACTGAAATTTGATGAGATGGTCAGGCCTTCAGCTGAAAAACTATTTGCTTCAAGGAAAACGCCGGAATCAAACACAGCATCCGCATCGTCTGCAATTGTTAATTTCATATGATAGGTGGAGCAGGGCGTAACAATAGCAACTGCTTCTAAAACTGTAGTAAATCCATCATAACAGATGGTACCCCCGTCCGTGTTATCAATGTAAAACTCACAATTTACACAAGGGCCGGTATTGCTGGTCCCGTTGTTCACATTGTTAATAGAAACAGGCAAAGTTGTTCCTGGTATAAGTGCAATATTATCATTCGTATAACTACCTCCTGCAGGGTTTGGCCCGGTGATAAAGAAAGCAAAAACATCATTAAATGAACCTACATATTCCGGGTATTCTTCAGAACCAAATACGTATCTGAATGTCAGGGTATCACTTTGTGGGATGAAATCAAATTCAAGGGTAGAGGCGTCATTGGTACCTATGATGCCCGGTAACATATCCAGATCGGGATCCCCCGGTGTACCGTTATTGGTGCTGGCATGGAATGATGCAGGGTTCGCCGCTTCCCCGGCAATACCTGACGATAAAATGATTCCTTCATCTAAACCCAAATTAGTGGTAGCGCCATTAGAAAAAGAGCAAATTGCATTGGCCTGATTGCCTGTATATGTCACGTTAAAAGCAGAAACACCAGTTCCTATAAGAATATTTTGCACCAACTGCGTAGGTGTCATGGTGTTATCAATAACAAGCTGCGCCGAAACATGGTTCAGTGAAAATAGAAATAGTAAAGCAATGACACTATTCCTGATAATTGTTCCTAATATTTTTCCTTCTTTATACAATCGATCGCCCTATTAAGTTGAGGATAAGACTAAAGGATAAAAACACTTTCCGACAGCAAAGTTATTACTGCTAAGTCCAATTGTCAAATTAATCAATGATTTAACAGTATTTAGACAAACAAAAGAGTAAAAAGTTGCCTCTTTAGGGATTAACCAGAAAAACTGTTTGGATCCGGAATGCAATGCCTTTGAGGGATTAACCAGCAAAATTGTTAGGATCCGGGATGCCATCCCTAAAACTATCTTATCAGCAACACTTTCCCAAAAGTCTTGGTATATCCATCGCCCACCTTGTTACCTTCCCAGGTGGAGCCATCTTTGAACTTGGCCCTGATGCTCCACATATAGTTGCCTGTGGACTGTGGCTCACCCTTGGTCTTTCCGTCCCAGCCTTCTGTGGGGCTTCCTGCCTCATCCAGCTTATTGGAGCGAAAGACGATGTTGCCTTTTTCATTGATCACCACCAGCTCATAAAACTCCAGGTTCAGGCCTACGGGCTTGAACAGCTTCAGGGCAGGGTCGCTGGAGGTAGGCGTAAAGGCAGTAGGCACA
>JBDLIJ010000321.1:0-2776 GCA_039714935.1 Bacteroidota bacterium
GAGGCCGATATCGTGGTGCTTGGACGAGGTACCTGGAGCTCACGATTTGATGAAGAAGAAGATATTCAGATATGGAACAACATCACCACACCCACGCTGAGTGTGAGTCCCTATCAGGTAAGAAGCTCCAGGCTCAAATGGTTCAATACTACTGATCTTCGGAACCTGAATGATGCGCCGGAAACACTCTTTGCCACTGCCCTGATGCCGGAAGACTCTGTGTTTGATGATGTAAACCTGCAGAGTGATGTGTTCCCGTTCACCACCAGGCCACATGACGTGTTGATGCACCCTATAAATACAAAAACCAACGGAACCATGATGTCATATGTGGGCGATAGCATTGTTCTCTATGCCAGATTCAGCCCTGCAGTGGAGTTTTATCCCGGTGCTGAAGCAACACCTTCAGGTTTCAGAAGCTATTTTGGATTCGGAAATGACAAGTTAAATGACGAAAACGGACAAAAATTTTACAATTACTTCAACAGCCTGAGTGATGATGCCAAGAAAGTATACCGATCTGAACTGTTACGCCTTGTTGCACTGGGGAGAATGCATATGCTATCGGACATTACTATAGATGCCGGCACCCTGGACCCCGGTTTTGATCCCTCAGTTACCGAGTATACCCTTGTATTACCTCCTGATGTGTCAAATGTTACTGTCGATGGAACCCCGCTGGAAGTAACATCAATTGTAAGTGGAGGAGGCATTGTATCCTCCTCGGAATCAATCACACTTACCGTAACCGGAAACGACGGAAGTTCAACGGAATATACTGTGACAGTTAGAACTGCTTCAACAGATGCCACACTGAGTGCCCTGAGTGTGGACATAGGCACCCTTAACCCGGAATTTGATCCAGGTATAGACAATTATATTGTAGAAGTTCCTGAAGGATCAACTTATGTCAATGTGCTGGCGACGGCCAATGATCCCAATGCATTCATTTATGGTACAGGTTCGGTGGATGTGTCAACCGGAGAAGCTACTGTGAATGTAATTGTAACTGCTGAAGACGGGACCACCACTTTAGGCTATACGATTACCATAACAGTGTCTAGCGGAGTTGAAGAGCGAAGCGCAGGATCTGTGTTCTTTTATCCCAACCCGGCTTCAGATTTAATTTATCTGAAAGATCCTGCAGATATCAAGCTATATAGCATTAGCGGCAAATTGCTGATCAACGAACAGGATATTTCCTCAGTTGACGTGAGTAAACTAGCAGCTGGCAGCTATATCCTGAAAGTTATATCTAAATCAGGGCTTAGGACAGGAAAACTAATCATTGAATAAAGCATTTTCAATGAAGGCCCGGTCATATACTTCTCCATGTGTAAGTATATGGCCGGGTATTCCATACAGAATAAAACAGAATATCTTGACCCAAACATTCATATCAACATGAAAACTGGTAATTTCTACGCTACACTCATCATTTTTCTCCTCATAATGAGCAGTGGCTGTGAGGATAAACATTTGGAACGATATGAGGATCCTCCATGGTTAGGAGGTTCTATCCTGGAAACACTGGAATCAGACAGCCTCGAAAGCTATGAAATCTACTTTGCCCTGTTGAAAAAGGCGGGATATATGGAGCCCATAGAGAAGGGATTATTCACTGTTTTCGTTGCCAATGATAAAGCTTACGAAAAGTATTTCTCAGAAAACGGCATCGCATCAGTGGAGGAGATCAGCAAGCGTACTGCCAAAAACTTCGTAGAATTAAATTTATTAAATAGTCCCAGGGCACGTCATCAACTGGTATATGACTACCTATGGAATGAATGGCAGAAAGAAGGCAGCGAACTGGGAGCACTTCCATTCAGGATTCCCACCCGGAGCTCTTCAAATACAGCCACCGAAACCGTCAAGTATTATGAGCCATTCAAAGATCAAATGCTCAATCTGGATTTGCAAGCTAAATGGGTTCCGCTCTTCTCCACTGAATTTTTCAGGGATTACGCCGGTGCCGAAGACGGCTCAGATTATACTTATTTTTTTCCTGATACTGAGTGGACCGGACTGCAATGGTACAATGCTAACATCATCCACAAGGAAGTCAGAGCCTCCAATGGTTTTATCTATTACCTCGACAGGCCGGTTGCATACATCCCGAGCATCGAGGAATATTTCAGGGAGAACCAGGACCGCTATGGGATTTTCTATGACATCATGCAGCGTTTTGCTACTTATGAATTTAGCGCCTATGATGAGGAAGATAACTACAACTTGCTGTATAAAAAAACCTATTATGGAATTGACGACCTGGCCCGCGAAAAAGGGCCTACCGATCATGTAATTTACTCAAGGAGAGACCTGTGGTCCTTGTTTGTTCCGACCAACGATGCTTTGCAGCAATATTTGGATGAGAACTTTCTGAACCGTTTCGAATCAATTGACTCAGTGCCTGAAGTCACACTGATCTACTTGCTGAAATCACATATCTTTTCCAACTTCCTGCTTCCCTCAAAAATGCAGAATACCATTTACGATGCATTTGGCGATGAAGTTTTGATTGATCTGCAAAACGGGATTGTGGATAAGATCGTGTTGAGCAACGGAGCCTTCTTTGGTACAAACAATGTCAAAGAACCGAATGCATTCAAAACTGTAACATCTCCACTGTTCTTTGACAAAAAATATACCACCTTCTTACAGGCACTGTCATATTCAGAGCTAATTCCTTCTCTTACAAAATTAGAGGTTAGAACAGACCTGTTGGTAGCAGACGACGAAACCCTGGAAGCCGAGGGCTTCAGGTATGATTTCATCA
>JBDLIJ010000322.1:0-2773 GCA_039714935.1 Bacteroidota bacterium
TACCGGCTACCGGCTACCGGCTACCGGTTACCGGTTACCGGAATCTGGAGACTGGCATCCTGGATAAAAACAAAACATCAAACTGTAAAAACTACAAAATAATACATATGAAACCACTTGTAAGTATCATTATGGGCAGCACCTCAGACCTTCCGGTGATGGAAAAAGCCGCCACATTCTTCAATGAGATGGAAATCCCTTTCGAAATGAATGCCCTCTCCGCTCACCGTACACCTGAGCAGGTAGAAGTTTTTGCAAAAAACGCAGTTTCCAATGGCATTAAAGTTATTATCGCCGGTGCCGGCATGGCAGCTCATCTTCCGGGTGTTATTGCTGCCATGACTCCCATTCCTGTTATCGGGGTACCTATCAAAGCAAGCCTTGACGGCATGGATTCGCTCCTGGCCATCGTTCAGATGCCTCCCGGGATACCGGTGGCAACAGTCGGCATCAATGGCGCCCTCAACGCAGGTATTCTGGCAGCACAGATCCTTGCCAGTGGTGATGAAGAGCTGATGCAAAAGACCATTGCCTATAAAGAAAACCTTAAGAAGAAGATTGTAAAGGCGAATGAAGAGTTGAAGGAAGTGAAATTCCGGTTTAAGACGAACTAATAGATATCCGATATTCGAAATCCGAGATCTGAAGCTTAGCCAGAAAGAGCGCGAAATACATCACCAATTCAACTAGTTCAACCAGTTCAACTATTTCAACCAGTTCAACTATTTCAACCGAATCATAGTAATCCCATCTCTCAGTGGAAGTAAGAAGCTATCAAGTTCCGGGTCCTCTTTTACCATTTTATTAAACAGTGTGATCCCTTTGGTTTCCTGATCACCGGAATGAAGTTTGTGAAGCACTTTCCCTCCCCAGAGCGTATTGTCGACAAGGAGAAGTCCGTTTGGATTTAATTTTTCTTTACAGATTCCCAGATATTCAGGGTAGTTTTCTTTGTCGGCATCGAGGAAGATCAGATCGAAAGATTCTTCCATTTTCGGGATGATCTCAAGTGCCTTTCCCTCGTAACGGGTGATGACATTTTCCAGACCTGCTTCGCGGAAATAACGAATGGCAATTTCTTCCACTTCCGGGTTTTTATCAATGGTATGAATGTGTCCGCCCTCAGCCAGTCCTTCAGCGAAACAGATGGCAGAATAGCCTGTATAGGTGCCTATTTCCAGTATATAACGGGGCCTGAGGAGCTTGCTGATAAATGCCAGGAAGCGTCCTTGCACGTGACCAGTAAGCATATTCGGATAGGGTACTGTGAGGTTGGTCTCACGGTCAAGCCTCTTCAGCAACTCAGGTTCTGCCGGACAATGATCCTCCAGGTAGGCTACAAGGTCTCCACTCAGGAATTCCATAATGCTTTATAAGTTAGGGTACTTAGCTTTTCAGGGTCAAACATTTCATTGGCAACTTCCAGGATCACTTTTGCGTCTACCCTTTCGATCTTCTCATATATATCCTCTATACTGAGCAGCCTTTGATCATGCATAAAGCTACGCCCGCCACTTAGCATGACATTCACGTTTGAGTCGAAAGCAATGGCGATCTGTCCGCGGTATTGTTTTTTTGCCTGTGAAAGCTGTAACTCGCCCAGCCTGACCTCACGCAATTTTTTCAGCTCCTTCATAACCACCTTTATGGCTTTGCCGGAGGTGCCATTGTGGGTTCCGAGGTAAATCCCCCAGACACCTGTATCAGAGTACGGATAATAAAAGGAATCGATGCTGTAAGCATATCCATGCTTCTCGCGCACCATCATGTTGAGCCGGGAGTTCATGCCCGGTCCTCCCAGGATGTTATTCAGCAGTCCGAAAGTAAAGCGATGCCGATGATCGCGTGCATAAGCCCTGTTGCCAATGATGGAATGGCTCTGATAAGTTTTTTTCTCTTCCTCTTGTGCAAAGGGAGCATATCCTTCTGGCTCTTTCCTCCGGATATTCTCTGAAGGCCTTGCCTGATTAGTGAAAAACTTATCGATCACCTTAACAAAACGGTGAAAGCTCACACCACCAACTGAACAGATCACCATGCGATCGGTGCCGTAAGAATTTCTAAAGAAAGCCGTTACATCTTTATGCTTCAATGACTTTACCTTTTCCGGTGTGCCCAGGATAGACCTTCCCATCACATGCTCCTTGAACAAAGCCTCCTCAAAATCATCATATATCTGCTCAGAGGGTGTATCAAGGTATGAGTTGATCTCTTCTATGATAATGTCTTTCTCTTTTTGCATCTCCCTGGCGGGGAAGGTAGAATTGAAAACAATATCGGAAAGCAGCTCGGCTGCGCGTGAATACCAGGTATTCAAAAAGGAGGTGTAAATGCAGGTATATTCTTTGGTTGTGAAGGCATTGAGCTCGCCACCAACACTTTCAAGACGGTTCAGAATGTGATAGGCTTTTCGCTTTTTTGTGCCCTTAAAGATCATATGTTCGATAAAGTGCGCCAGGCCATCCATCCCCTCAGGCTCGTCACGGGTACCGGTGTTCATAAATACACCCAGATGGGCTACCGGGCTCAGGGTAGGTATATGTACGAGCCGGATGCCATTGTTCAGGATGTGGTATTCTGGATTAATTGACATGATCCCGCAAATTTAATACTATATATCATACCCTGATTCATTAATGATGGAGAAGTAGGGATGAAGAAACTTAAGCCAAATGACTTTGATATATGCTGTGTACCAGGATAGAACACTGATAACACGGATAGCATGAATGGAACACGGATAACACGGATGGAACGGATAAATATCATAAAC
>JBDLIJ010000323.1:0-2746 GCA_039714935.1 Bacteroidota bacterium
TCAACAATCTACTTTCTCTTTCTAATATCCACTTCTTCAATCTTCACTCTTCTATCAACCTGCGATCCCTCCGGGATCAACACCTGGCATACCGGGTAATAATCCCATCAACAATCTACTTTCTCTTTCTAATATCCACTTCTTCAATCTTCACTCTTCTATCAACCTGCAATCTCTCCGGGATCAACACCTGGCATACCGCGTAATAATCCCATCAACAATCTACTTTCTCTTTCTAATATCCACTTCTTCAGTCTTCACTCTTCTATCAACCTGCGATCTCTCCGGGATCTCACATGATTATAAGTCCCTTCTCCTTGAGAGCTTGTCCCGAACATAAGTTTACGAATGGAGGGAAGAAGGGGTTTGGGGATGAGGTGCATATGATATTAAATCCTAAATCCTAATTACCTAAATCCTAAACAAATTCCAAAGTCCAAAACTCCAAATTCCAAAATAAAATATAATCGCCCGACACCAGACGCCCATCACCCGACGCCCGACGCCTGACGCCCGATGCCCGATCTTAACTTAAAAATTGATTTTCAGTTAAATAAGCGTACCTTTGCCGCTCAATTTTAGGAGGATATATGATATTATTTGATCAAATGGGCCTGGACGGGTCTTTACTTAAAGGGGTTAAAGAGTTAGGTTTTGATGCACCCACCCCTATACAGGAAAAGGTCATTCCCAGGATCATAGGTGATAAAAGTGACCTGGTAGCCCTGGCGCAGACGGGCACTGGAAAAACAGCTGCTTTTGGATTACCGCTTATACAGATGGCCGATGAAGCAAGCAGCGATGTGCAGAGCCTGGTCTTATGCCCTACACGCGAACTTTGCATTCAGATCACAAAAGACCTGACGTCCTTTGCAAAATACAAGAAGGGATTCAATATTATTCCTGTTTATGGCGGAGCGAGCATAGAAACCCAGATCAAGAGCTTGAGAAAAGGTGGACAGATCATTGTTGGAACGCCCGGCAGGATGCTTGACCTGATCAAGAAAAAACATGTAAAGATCGAAAAGATCAGGTGGCTTGTTCTTGATGAGGCCGATGAAATGCTCAATATGGGCTTTAAAGAAGATCTGGATGCTATATTAAGTAAAACCCCTGCAGTAAAACAAACACTCTTATTCTCGGCTACTATGCCAAAGGGAATTATGAGGATTGCTGCTAATTATATGCATGAGCCGGATGAAATATCAGCTGGTAAGAAAAATGTAGGAGCTGATAATGTAAAACACGAGTACTATGTTTCACAGGCAAAAAACAGATATGAAGTATTGAAGCGGATCGCTGATATGAATCCAAATATATATGGGATCGTATTTTGTCGTACTCGCCGGGAAACAAAAGAGGTGGCCGAAAAATTCATGAACGATGGATATAATGCTGATGTCGTGCATGGTGAATTGTCTCAATCACAACGTGATTATGCAATGAGTCGTTTCCGGAACAAGCATCTGCAGATGCTTGTTGCTACAGATGTGGCGGCACGTGGGCTGGATGTTAATGACCTGACGCATGTGATAAACTATAATTTGCCGGATGAGCTGGAAGCATATATTCACCGTAGTGGACGAACAGGCAGGGCCGGTAAAAGCGGAACCTCAATCTCCATCGTCCATACCCGTGAGAACAGAAAAATATTGCAACTTGAGAAAATAACAGGCAAGTCCTTCAAAAGAAAACCCATCCCTGATGGCAAGGAGATCTGCAAAAAGCAGCTGTTCACCCTGATCGATAAAGTTGAAAAAGTTAAATTGAACGATAGCCAGATTGACGAATTTCTGCCGGCAATTTATAAAAAACTGGACTGGCTTGGCAGGGAAGATCTGATAAAGCATTTTGTTTCTGTTGAATTTAATCGCTTTTTATCATACTATAAAGATGCACCTGACCTGAATGTGGAATCCGGCAGTAAGCAGGATAGGGGAGATAAGATTAAACACAAGGAGGACAGGGGCGGAAGAAGATCAAATAAGGATTTTACACGCTTTTTTATCAACCTGGGAAAGAAAAACAACCTGAATGCTTCTAAATTGATAGGGCTCATTAATGATAAAACACGCACAAGGGATATCGAGGTTGGAAAGATCGAAATTCTTAAGAAATTTTCATTCTTTGAAATAGAGAAAGAACATGCCAACGGTGTGCTGAAGGCTTTTGAAGGAGATGATAGGTTTGATGGTGTCAGGATTGCAGTGGAAATATCAAAACCTGATCATGCAAAAAGTAAAGGCGATTCATTCAAAAGTGGGCCTTACAAAGGGGGGGCAAAAAAAAGAGGATCCTATAATAGCAAAAAGTCAGGTAAGTCCTCCGGTAAAAGAAAACCAGGCAAGCGACGTTTCTAAAGATTGACAAAAGCTGTATTTGCTGTAATATAACTTAGTGACAATGAATAATAAGAAACTGTTTAGCCTTATTATTTTTCTGGGGCTTTTTATTTATTTGATCTTGCGGGGAATACATGTACAAATGCTGCACGATTCTATCGCTACATTTTTCAGGTACGTAATTATTAATAAATTCCTTCCTTACTATAGTGAATGGTCAGCAAACAACCACTATCTGAATTCCATGCTGATGTGGGGAAGTTATAAACTGTTCGGGGCATCCCCCCTGGCACTCAAATTGCCAAACATCCTGAGTTTTCCGTTCTATGTTTTCTTTGTATCTAAAATAGCCGGGATCATTAAGAATCCTTACCGGTACTGGGGATTTTTTATCAGCATGATAT
>JBDLIJ010000324.1:0-2745 GCA_039714935.1 Bacteroidota bacterium
AATAACCTCATCCCAGAGGTCTTCCTTTTTCAGCTTAAACATGTCAGCAGCCATTTTACAGGCATAGATCTCACCGCCACCTGCTGTGATCATTTCGAGAAATTCTCCGACAGGCGGAATATCCAGTTTATCCATTTCCTTTTTCATCATCCAGGAAACACCGGCTTCCACAAAAGGAAGAGCTCCCAGGAGAGTTGGGAAAGGCAGTCCGCCGGGCATCCTCATAGCAGGATTACCCACAGTGGCAGTTTTGATCTTGTTCATCTGTTTTTTGGTGATGGCATCAAGTCCGAAGAAGGTAAAGAATACTTTGGCTTCAATCCCTTCCATTACAGCCCCGTTGGCCATAACCAGGGTTGCATAAACATCTTCAATGGCTCCTTTTGCACAAATGATGCATACCTTTTTCAAAGGATTTTCTTCTTTAGTTATTGTCATGGTTTTAAGTTTTGTTGGTTACACGCAGCTGGACGGTTTCGGGATGCCTGCTATCCTTGATGATTTCTTGAGCGGGCCACCCGGGAACAGTTGATAGAGTTCCTTTATATTTACAATTCCTGAATTCCCGACTTTCCTGATGGTAAGTCCTTCACCGGCCAGGAACTGATTCCTGAGAAAATTCAACACTTCAAAGTGTTTTGATGTGAGTTCGATGCCTTCTTCTTTGGCAATCTCTTCTGCTACTGCTTCATTCCACTGTTGCGGATCGGTGAAGTAGCCTTCGTCGTTCATGGTGATGTTTACACCTGCAATTTCTTTTTCCATTTAATTGTGATTTTTGATGTTATTGATTAATATTTTCTGGTTTCGACATGCTTTTCATGAAGGTGACCATAAATCCAATGGCTCTTTTCATTTCAGGCTTGTTCATTTCCCTCATAAGCTTCCATATCGAGTATTCGGGCGCCGAATCCATTTCTATCCTGCTGAAGATCTTCGCTGCATTATTCACTGATTTCAGCATTTCAGGCTGGGTGAGGCTTTTCACTGTTTCGAGCATGGGAACAATATTATCAGCAAGGAGCCTGACATCCTCACGACTGAAGTGAGTCACCACCTTATCAATTATGTTTCCCGCTTCTGATATAAAATCGAAATAGCCTTTCTGATCAAAATCATGGAGCTTTTTGATCACATCAATGATCATTTCGTTCATGATAGGTGAAGCATCTTTCAGAAAGTCGGTTGTGCTTTCGAAGGTATCCAGTACTCCGTTGATATTCTTAACATTACGCAAGAGTTTCAACACTATCATCTTGACATCTTCAGGATCCACCTCTATTGATCTGTTGTCCAATTCGGTTACTGCAGAATCGTACATATCCTTGCCCACAATGGATAAATCAGCGATCAGGTCATCGACAGCATGTGACTTTAGCCGCTGCTGATTCACATGTTCCAGGATAAGGTCAACCTTATCATTTAGTGTATCTATCTGTGTTTGAATATTCTTTTCCATGATGTCTACTGCTTTATCGGTACACGTTTACCTGCGAAAGTCATTTCAGCTTCTATTGGCATCTCCTTCCCTTTAAGAAGTATGTGCCAGTATATCCACCTGAACATGATCTTTCCGTAATGGTTGATCTTGGTGTTCTTCAACAGCCCGAAAGGTCCTATCCCGGGTAGTGGGAATGTTCCGGGAAGAGGCTCTGTTTCATAGTTGAAATCGATAAGCGCCCCCTTGCCAAAACCAGTTTCGATATAACAGTTGGCATGTCCGTCGAATTTTGCCGTAAGTGGCCTTCCTTCAATGGCATTCATTAGATTCTCGAAAAGAATATCGGCTGCAAAATGTGCCACCGAACCAGCTTTGGAAGTGGGGATATCAGCAGCATCACCGATAACAAAAATGTTCTCGAATTTCTTCGACTGAAGGGTTTCCTTATCTGTAGGTATGAAGTTCAGGTCGGCTGCCAGTCCACTCCTTTCGATCATCTCAGATCCCATGTTTACTGGAACGATAGTCAGCACATCAAAGGGTACTTCCATTTCGTCATAAGAAACAATAGCCTGTTTTTCATTGTCAACCTTTTCAATATAAAAATCAGGGACAACTTCAATATTTTTCTCTTTCAGCAATTCGCTGAGCATCTTGGTAGCGATGGGTTTTGTGAATGCACCCGACATGGGAGTGACCAGTGATATCTCTACCTTATCCCGTATCCCTTTTTTTGTAAAATAATCATCGGCCAGGCAAACAAACTCAATAGGGGCAACAGGGCATTTATAAGGTATCTCAGAAATGGCCATTACAAGCTTGCCTCCTTCCCAGTCCTTGAAGAAATTATGAAGCGCAATAGCGCCTTCAATAGTATAAAAGTCAAATATTTTCTTCCTCCACAGGCCGTCTGCCAGGCCGGGGGTTTGATCAGGCCTGGTCTCAGCCCCTGTAGCTATGATCAGATAGTCATAATGAAGCAACTTACCCCCATCCAGGTGGACTACATTCTTTTCTCCCTCTATACGGTCAATATCTGAATAGATCACATTAAGTGTGCTATAGCTTTGATGTATTTCTTGAGGTAAATCATTCCATAAAATTGAATTTACAAATACCGGTGATGAATTATTTCTATTCTCAATGGCGCCACCTCTTGTTGATGCCTCATTATTATAGAATGTTGAATTAATAATTAAATAGAAAAAAATATATCTTATAATATGTTTGCTCATTTCTTACTTATATGATATATGTAAAGATATAAATAATTGTAGATTGCTGATACTTGTTGTACTATCAAA
>JBDLIJ010000325.1:0-2716 GCA_039714935.1 Bacteroidota bacterium
CCAGATCTTTTACAACTACATCATCTGAAAAGTTGATGGCCTTGTAAACGCTATGGAAGACAGCACCATCACATTCATTGATATTCTTGCCAAGAATAAATAAAAAACAACAACCATGACTGTTCTAGCATCAAAAATATTGCGCATATTTCTGGGAGCACTCCTGGCGATATCGGCACTATTGGCGCTCTTCTTCTTTTTAGATGTAGTTTCCGATGATCTGCTGATATACTGGGGATACTTCCTTGTGATCCTAACGGCAGTGATCACCATCCTCTTTCCCATTGCATTTCTTATCCTGAACCCCAGGAACTCAATTAAGATCTTCATTGCACTGGGATTGATGATCGTTGTTGCAATCATTGCCTATTCACTGTCATCAAACGGATTTACCGACCTCAAGCTCGAAAAGCTTGAAGTGACAGCTGCTACATCAAAATATGTTGGCGCGGGATTGATATTTACGTACATACTTGCCGTTTTAACGGTATTATCAATCGTATACGCCAGTATTTCAAGAATCTTTAAATAAACGTTATTATGGCAACCAGAGAAGCACCTGAAATAAATGCAGGATCGATGGCGGACATTGCCTTCCTCCTGCTGATCTTTTTCCTGGTAACCACTACTATGGATGTTGATACAGGTATTACCAGGAAGCTACCTCCTCCCGTTGAGGACGAAAAGGATATTGACGTAAAAGACAGGAATGTTTTTAAGGTGCTGGTGAGTAACTCAGACCGCCTGATGGTGGAAGGGTCACTCAGCGATATCAGTGTTTTAAAGGAAGATGTAAAAGAATTTATGCTCAATGCTTCCAATGATGAAACACTTCCTGAGAAGAAATCCTTGTTTATTGAGCACCTGGGGGATATTGAAGTTTCCCAGGGTGTAGTGTCCTTGAAAAATGACAGGGGAACATCATATGAGATGTATATTAAAGTCCAGAATGAACTTACTGCAGCATTTGCCGAGCTCAGAGATGAGCTTTGTTTGCAACATTATGGGGTGAAGTATACTAATCTTATTAATGATGACCGTCGGAAAGCTATACAAAAGGCTATTCCCATGGCGATCTCCGAGGCTGAACCTGAAAACATAGGAGGAAATTAATATGGCCCGTTTTAAACAGAAAAAATCATCAGGCGTGCAGAAGATCAATACTTCCGCCCTGCCGGATATTATTTTTATGCTGCTTTTCTTCTTCATGGTGACCACCACTATGCGTGAGGTAACCCTCATTGTAAAGGTCATTCCTCCTGAAGCTACCGAAGTGCAAAAACTGGAGAAAAAATCGCTCGTCAGCTACATCTATGTTGGTGTTCCTATGAAGACCCAGTTTGGTACTGAGTCGAGGATACAGCTGAATGATGCATTTGCCACCACCAACGACATTTCTGAGTTCATAGCTTCTGAGAGGGAATCCCGTGATGAAACAGACCGCAAATTCCTTACCAATTCTATCAAAGCTGATAAAGGCACCAGGATGGGGATTATTACGGATATTAAGCAGGAACTGAGAAAAGCCGGTGCTTTTAAAATTAACTATTCATCAAGAAAAGTTGCAAAATTGAGCAATTAAAATTTCAAGCCTATACAGAGGGAAGCATCATTCAATGGTGCTTCCTTTTTTTTTGCCCTCATAATATCTGATCACTATAATGAGCAGCAGCACCATCAGCAGTGATGAAATAATGATATATGGTTGATGGGTTTCTCCCAATGAATTTACTTCTGTATTGATCGTACCACGCTCATATAAATATGCAGCCACTACCGCAATACCATTATTAAAAAAGTGAACGATCACAGGCACCCAAACAGATCCGGTCCAGACAAACATATAACCCAGAAACATGCCAAGGATAAAGCGAGGCAGAAAGCCATAAAATTGCAGATGCAGGGCACTGAAGAGCAATGCCGAAATAATCACGGCAAGGTGTGTATACCCGGTCCATTCCCTGAATAAGCGCAGCAACACACCCCTGAATAATAGCTCCTCCCCTATGGCGGGCAAAACAGCAATCATTATAAGGTTAAGCATGAGTCCTGTGATAGTGCCAGTATTAAGAAATATGGTGGTGATCTCCATTGCCTGCTCTTCACTATTTTTCATCCACCTCTCAATGCCTGCCATATATTCAGGGAGGTTCAGCATCTCATTAAGTCCGGCAGTCCAATGAAGAAATGGCAGGATGACGATGATCACTGCCACTCCGGCCATGGCACTTATTAATGCCGGAAGCTGATCCAATTTCAGATACTTTGCAGGCTTTTTACTAACAAGGAAGGCAAATATTAATGGCGGAAAAACAAAAATCCCAAGTGTGTTGACAATCTGCAAATACTTTAGCATCGGGATCATCTCAGCGTTTATTTCCAACTGGCCATCCTTAATATAATCCATCATCTCCGATCCAAAAAGAAGATATCCGCCTGCCATGCCGAAAATAAGTGTAAACAGTATGCTCACAAGAATGATCAGCAGTAAAGCCAGCATCCTTAGTGGTGAAGAATTATTACGTAATAAAGGCTCCCTTGCGAGATTCATATAATTATTATTAGACAAAGGATCAAAAGTAGTAATTTTGTGGGATAATTGCAGTAGGCAGTAGGCAATAGGCAATAGGCAATAGGCAGTAGGCAGTAGGCAAAGGGAAAAGGTAAAAGGGAAAAGGGAAAAGGTAAAATGTTAAGGATCGGAGACATAAAATTT
>JBDLIJ010000326.1:0-2698 GCA_039714935.1 Bacteroidota bacterium
AATTAGTATCTTCCTCTGATACCTTGAAGAATGATCCAGTACCCCCATCCTCAGAGTAAGTAACATAAAACGGGAAAGATTTTGAACAGCCTGTAACCATCCATTTTTCTTTGCTCCAAATATGATCCTTGACTCCTTTTCTCGGGTTGTAGTAAAGAACAGCGGTATCAATATGGTCGATGCTACTACAACCGCTAGCCCTGACAAATATCGAAATTATATTTAGTGTGTCCTTTTTCAGCACTGCGCCAGCATGAGATTTGCCACTAAAAAGTCCATCAGTAGAAGTCGGCGCGCTTTGGCAACTCAATATCAATAGCGGCAACATTAGAATAAATATAAGACCGGCTGTCTTCATTATAATTTCTCCTTGGATACTAACAGTAAAATGTACAGCGTCGCAAAACTCCTGAATTTAGGTAGATAGGCGGAAGCTCGGCTAACAGAGATATACAGTTCTGTATAACTCCAAAATACAGGGTGTTATACAGCCAATTCCCATACATATTAATTTTGGGTCGGTAGCAGACTGTCGACCTGAATTTCAGCGATTTTCATCGCGAACTTCCGAGAACGGCCAAAAACGGAAGTTTAACCCAGACCAATCCCTTCAAGACGTACACGATAAGCATCGGTGGTTTTTATCATGGTATTGATCAAGCCCGAATGCCTGGCCTGTAACATGCAAAATCGTGGAAGAAAGTTATAGCGACGACCAAGTTGGAGTTCCACCTGCTTTTGCCTAACCAAACCTTCATAGGCAAGTATATGATAGTAACCAATCTCGATACCACGTTCTCTGGCATCCATCATTCCTGTAATGCACCATACTACCGCGCCGTTAAAATAATCTGGCTCTTCCATAACGACTCCACAATGGGTAACCGGGCAACCTACACTCATTACCGGGCGCCCGAATAGAACATCACCCTTCTTTATCTTAAGTTTTTCCAGGTTCGCCGGATTGCCTAACAATATATGTTCCCGTGGGCCCGGGTCATCATCAAACTTATCAAGAACAAAGTCATATTCTCTATCAAGTAGATCCTTCCAGGTAACTTCCATTTCATCTCGAACTGGCATAATAGAGCTGAGCTCATGCTCACCTAAATAAACACAGCGTTTAATGGCCTCCGGATCAGATAAAGCATGTTGCAGCAGAGCTTCGCAATTTCTGAAGCCACATAAGCCGCAATTCTTACCTGGAAGTAATTTTGCAAGTTCCGAGGAGTCACGGCTGTCGCCACTTTTCAGTATCTCTAATATTTTGCTTAACCGGGTCACTATCATTCACCCTGATAAAAAGGATCAGAATCCAGACTGCGCACCACACCAAAATGTTTCTCCCAACCGATTTCCTTTTTCCCCACACAGATGGTACATACGCATAATGGTGGATTGCCCCGCAGAAGTAGTGGCTCCTCAATTTCTGCTGCCGTGCCAATCTCCTGTATGATGCGATCGATATTGATGCCATGCAGGGCATCCGTCTCAATAACGGGTATATCGACCACGTTCGTGATATTCATGCGGAATACTTCACGCTCTGCCTGTGATACCAGATCAATCTTGGTAACCACTGCAGCATCGGCCAGTGACAGCATTGGCCCCATCTTCTGCGGCAGGTTCATACCGCTTGTCACTTCCAGCACACAGATCCCCATACAGCCTTCTATATAAGGGGCGCAGCGTAGACATAAGCCAGCTGTTTCCACAATAAAAATATCTGCCTGCTGACTGCTGGCCCATTCGATGGCATCTTTTAAAACCAGGACATGGCAATGGTCGGGACAAATTTCTCCGGTAAAGGTGGCCCTGGCAGGGATTCCTAGCTCATCACGAAAGATCCTGTCTTCATCTGCAAACTGAACATCTTCTTTCAAATAGGCAAGCTTATGGCCCTGTGCCAGCAATTTCTTTGAAACCTGTTTCAGTACAGTGGTTTTTCCGCTAGTCGGAGGACCGGCACAAATAATTAATTTCATGATAAATCCTCCATTTTGTCTGCAATCAACTTACTCAGACCTACGGCCAGATCTTGCTGGGTGATGCGTTCTCCTTCCCACAATCTGTTTCTAAACTTGAGCATAAGGTCATCCAGCTTGCTGATTTCACCGGCGATGACCCTCTCATCACCATCAGGATGAAGCACTTTCTGCATAGCTCCGTTTGACATTACGATCCTAAAGTCGGATGACAATGCAATCTTCGGATCATGGGTAACGAAAATAAAAATCTTCTGATAGTTTCTCAGCAATTCCATGGCCCTGCCACGATGTATACCGGCGTTTTCTATTTCATCCAGCAGTAAAATAGGTGAATTTCCTATTACCACGGCATCTGCGATGAGTAATGCACGGGTTTGACCACCGGATAATTCAGTCATGGAATTTTCTGGAATGATCGGTTCACCCGTCAGCTGATTGGCAAAGTCCAGCGTCTCCTTAACAACATTCTCATCACTAGTATGCTTGCGAACATTTGCATGCATATGCAAAAAGGTTTTCACTGGCAGATCAGTCAGGAAGTTAGTATGCTGTGTGATCCGTGATATGGGGTTTTTCGAGGGGTCCTCCATAAGGTCAGGTGGAGGCGTGGTATCGTTAATAAGCACCTTCCTGCCGGTCGGTGTATTGGCATTGGCAAACAGCTCAATATCGTTGATCAGCGCAGTTTTACCAGAACCGGTCGATCCAAC
>JBDLIJ010000327.1:0-2694 GCA_039714935.1 Bacteroidota bacterium
CTGTAATTCACCAACACCCCCTTGAAGGTACTCGCCATCAATACGAGCTTCTATTCCATCTTGTTGCAATAGGTTGGAAATCATATGCGCTTCCAATCCTGATGATGCTTCAAATATGCACTTCATATTATTCCCTTAAAAATATAACGTCTCATAAATGGAGACAAACCACTTTTTTTAAATTAATCGTGGTCTGTCCCTATTATTTTGTTCATATAATTACCAATAAACGGGATCATTGAATTCCTTAACACATTTGGGACGTTCATTGATACTTGGAATTGGATCTTCCGTTAAGGATTGACCTAGCCAACCCATTGGCATTGAAAGCTTTAGCGGAGCCTGGATTACATTTTCGGACAAAGGCTCAAATCCCACCTTAGCGTAGAAAGATGGATCACCATATGTGATAGCAACATTCACAGAACGTTTCTTAACTTCACTAAGCCCATAATTGATAAGATTCTGTCCTATGCCTTGTCCCTGATATTCAGTGCTCACTGCAACCGGAGCGAGCATATAAACCAGAATGGATTCATCAAACTGAAGGCGAGTAAAGAAAATAGAACCAATAAGTGATTCATTTTCATAGGCGCCAAAACAGATTATTTCTTCATTGTCGATATTTGAAGATAGTTTTGAGGCAAGGCTGCCGATCAGCTTACCTTCTTCCTCTCCTTCAGACGATTCAAACACTGAGGTAAAAAGTTCTGTTACTTCACTTTGATAGTATTTGTCGAGAACCTTGTGAATCATACCTTGACCTGCAATCGAGCTTTCCTATCTTTTTTGAACTGGTCTTACCCACAAAAAGTAAACACGTTCAATTGTGAACATTTTCGTTCATATTGGTCGGGGCTGAGATAGCCGTTTGCAGAATGTCGCCTTGTCTTATTATAAAATAGTTCGATGTATTCAAAGATACCCGAGCGGGCATCTTCAACTGCCCTGTAATTCTCTGCATAGATCAGTTCTACTTTTAATCGGCTGAAAAACGATTTCATCACTGCATTTTCCCAACAGTTTCCCTTTCGGCTCATACTACTCTTAAATCCATGATCATGCACCAGTTCCTGATATCGGTTACTGCGATACTGTACGCCTCGGTCTGAGTGGGTCGAAAGAGGCACCTATTTGCCCGCCTATTTTCTCATTTGTCGCCGCCCCCTTTAATTTGTGTTTTTCCTCCAACATGTAATATCATCATGTATATCACTGTTTTGCCGTATGATATTTTTATCAATTGATGGCGTGACGAATAAGGTTACAAGGGGGGGGCTATGAGCTCAGCGGAATACACCAAGCCGGTTCTAGATGAATCATTCTATGAGCCAAACATTTTTATGTCGATAGTCTTTATCGGCTACGGCTTGACTATGTTTTCAGTCTTTGGCTGGCTGAATTATGAAGTCGCCATCAGCGACTGGCATATAATGTGGAAAGTTCTGTGCATGATACCGCTTTCTATCCTTTCAGCTGCCGGATTGTATTCGTTGGCATTTGCTGGTCATGAAGGCATGCACGGGAGCCTTTTACCCAATCCTAAATGGGGCCTCGCCATCGGGATGTTTTTCTCGTCGACGGTGATGACCTATTTTGATCTGGGCTTATGCGTCAGGCACTGGGACCATCACAAATATACGAACACAGAGAAAGATCCTGACCTGAAACCAACGGCACACCTGACGACCTGGTGGTCACGCTTATTGCTTTCTCGCATCATCTTCAACTGGTTGTATGCGAAGCTCGTATTCAGTATGGCACTGGGCAGACTGGAACCTGTTGAACATCATTACACGCCTTATTCACCGAAGCAGCTGATATCGTTAGCCAGGCTGAATATTCTGTATTCGATGATCTGGCTGTCAGCTTATGCAGCCGTGACGATTGTTAACTGGAAAGTGGGCCTTTTCGGTATTATGTTGCCATCGACCGTGCTTTTTTTTATGTCCAGTTGGCAGAGCTACGTGGATCATGGAGGGCTCGATGATGAGCCATACAGAAACGCCTATTCCCGTATTTCTCCGTTCATGTCATTGATCTATTTCGGCGCAAACTATCATCTTGAGCATCATATGTACCCTAAAGTACCTACCTATAGGCTGCACAAGGTGCATAAAATACTTCTCGAATCAGATCTGAAAGATGAGATTCAGCCGGTCATTATAAAAGGATTCTTTGCTGCGTATAAAACACTGTCGTTGAAGAATCCGGTAAGTGAGGCCAGATGAAACTTATCAACCCTTCGAGCAAGTCATCTGATACCGGCTTATCCTCATAAATGAGGACAGACCACTTTTTTTAAATTAATCGTGGTCTGTCCCCTATCACCTATTATTTCGTGATCCTGTACACCAGTACTGGCAAAGCAAAGAATACAAGAGCAAAAATAAATGACGACATTGTAGAATATTTCAACAGCAACCAGCCAAATATGATTACCCCGCTTAATAACCAAACCAATATCATTACTGCTTTTGGAATATCTTCAGGCATTATTTATTTCTCTCTATTAAAGATAAGTTAAAGGTGAAGGGTTATTTAACCACATGCTGCAATTGATCAAAATTTAATCCCTCCGTCACCTTTTATTCATAATCCCTCCGTCACCTTTTGTTCACTTACGTGGTTTTGGCATGATGCTGTCCTTAGCAATAGATGGAATGTGTTCGTCAGCGTACAAACTTGATGAGT
>JBDLIJ010000328.1:0-2685 GCA_039714935.1 Bacteroidota bacterium
GGTGGGTCTTCATTGATGTTTTGCTCCAGGCGGTCGCGGATGGTATGGCAGGGATTTAATTGCTCAGCGAACTTTTTCAGGGGCGCCTGCCCGGAATCATTGCAATATTTTTGTATTTCTTCAATGGCGTTCAGGGCTTTCTTTACGTGTACGATTTCACGGGGGTTGATCCTTGCTACGGCCACTTTAGATATCAGCCTCTCCAGGTCGCCAACGAGCCGGAACTGGCTTCTGAGGTTTTCTGCCAGCTCTTCGTCATGAATAAACATCTCCACCATATCGAGCCTCTCCTGCACGGTTTCTTTTTCTTTCAGCGGAAGCACGATCCACCTCTTCATCAGGCGGCTTCCCATAGGCGTGATGCTATGGTCGAGTATGTCGAGGAGGGTAGGGGCATTTTCATTAAAAGTATGGAGGAGCTCCAGGTTTCTGGCTGTAAACCTGTCCAGCCATACATAGCGGTCCTCCTCAATACGGGCAACGGCGGTGATGTGCTGCAGCTTGTCATGATGTGTTTCCGAAAGATAATGCATGGCCGCCCCGGCAGCGATAATAGCCTGTTCGAGCTCTTCTATGCCATATCCTTTGAGCGATTTTGTGCCAAACTGTTTGGTGAGCAGCTCATAGCCGAAGTCTTGTGTAAACACCCAGTCGTCGAATGTTGTCGTATAATGCTTTTCACCGAATATCTCTTTGAACCTCTGCAGCTTATTCCGCTGGATGATCACCTCAGAGGGCTTAAAGCCTTGCAGCAGCTTATCGATATAATCTTTTCCTCCCTGGCTTACAAAAAACTCCCCTGTTGAGATATCCAGGAAGGAAATGCCGGAGATCTTGTCGCGCAGGTCGATGGCAGCCAAAAAGTTATTATGTTTTTGCTCCAGCACATTTTCATTGAGGGCCACACCGGGGGTGACCATCTCCGTAACACCCCGCTTTACAATTTTCTTTGTAAGCTTAGGGTCTTCCAGCTGCTCACAGATGGCAACACGCTGGCCTGCTTTAACAAGTTTCGGAAGATAGGTGTCGAGTGCGTGGTGCGGAAAGCCGGCAAGCTCAACATAGGAAGCAGCACCATTGGCCCGGCGGGTGAGCACGATACCAAGTATCTTAGAGGCGACGATGGCGTCTTCACTGAAGGTCTCATAAAAATCCCCAACCCTGAAGAGGAGCAAGGCATTCGGATGCTTCGCCTTGATGGAATTGTATTGCTTCATCAAAGGTGTTTCCGCTATTTTTTTTTCTTTTGGCACTAATAAAAAAGGTGTTTGTTCACGTCAGACGCTGGATTTTCCGCCTGATGACAAAGGTAATCATTCTGTGCGGATAAAAAATCATCCGCAGGCAGAGCATCACATTCGCCTGAACACATTACTTTTGTATAAAATTGCATCAATGGTATGAAAAAATTAAGCATGGATGAACTCAAGCGGCTTTCGCCGGAAGCCTTTCGCCAATCAGAAAAAATGCCGGTGACCATCATCCTGGACAATATCCGCAGTCAGCATAATATTGGTTCTGTTTTCAGGACTTCAGATGCTTTCAGGCTTGAGTGTATTCATCTGTGCGGCATCACGGCTACACCTCCACATCGTGAAATCCAAAAGACAGCCCTCGGAGCTACCGACACCGTGAAATGGGAGTATTACGAAAATACGGAGGATTCCATTGACAAATTAAGGGAGCTGGGATATCAGATCATGGTCGTTGAACAAACCGATGAAAGTATTTTATTAACAGACTTTGAGGCTGTTAACAAAGAGAAAATCGCCGTTGTTTTTGGAAATGAAGTCCATGGGGTACAGCAAAAGATCGTCGACATGGCAGATTATTGTGTCGAAATACCGCAAATGGGTACCAAGCACTCATTAAATGTATCCGTCAGCGCCGGGATCATCATCTGGTCATTGTTTAAGGATATGAAGTGGCAGTGATTTTCTGTACAAGGTGTTATTACTGAGAAATATCAATAACATAAGCAAAAATATATGCTTGCTTTTTGAAACAAATCAGCCTGTCTGTCGTAGAAACTATCACTATTAACTTCTTTTTGTTCATAAAGAATCACAAGAGAATGTCGAAAGATTTTTTTGTTTTCGGATATTAGTAAAGGATAACATTTGTATCACATTGTTATTGACAATACTAGAACTTGGTTTATATTTGTAGTAAATTTAATAAGTTAGATTAATAAATTTTAAAAGATTAAGGATTATGAAAAGAAATTATCATTCACTCCTGAAATTTCTGGCAGTCTTGGCATTTGTCATGGCCCCTCTAATTTTTGTTGCTCAGGAAACAACTGAGGAAGAGGTGGTTGAGGAGCCTAAGACTGAGCAGGATACTAGCAGGAAAGCTTCATTTCAGCGTTATGGCTATGTTGGTGCAAGTATAGGCGGTGTGGCATTTCACGGAGATGTGTATTCCGAGCCTTTTATGCCTGACTGGAACCACTATAATTTGGGCTTCGGCGGTATGGCCGGCTGGCAGTTTCATCCGGTTTTTGGCCTCAGGGCAAGCGGAAGCTATGTTAACCTCTCAGGTGAGAGACATGGTGACGTAGACAGATATTTTAAAGGCGATGCCTTTGATCTGGGTTTTAACTTTACGGTCAGCCTTATCAACCTCTTGTTCGGGTATGATGATGATCGCTGGTTTGATATGACTATGTGGGGTGGACTGGGT
>JBDLIJ010000329.1:0-2626 GCA_039714935.1 Bacteroidota bacterium
ACAATCTGATCTGTGTCTTCAATCATACATAGGCCGCCAAAGGCATATATTGTTTCATATTCCGGCCCTTCAAGTTTTAATCCTTTATGTGCACCTGCATTTATTTTTGTCATTCGACCACAGGACATAAAGCATTTTGCACAGGCATGAGGTGATATTTCGTGTTTCTTATGAAATGTGTCACCATTTATTTTTTCCCAATGATCACATGTCCCCTGGCGCCAGTATCTTGATGGAAATGCTTTTATGGTATTCATCAAAGAAACCATCATGGTGGTGCCCCTTTCCCTATAAGCAGCCACTGCCGGAGACTTGATATGCGTTTTAGAGAAATCTTTTGAATATGCAGCAACCCCGTCAGTGTCAGATAGTCTGCGTTTTTGGTCTCCCTGAAAAACAACAGCCTTTAAATTTTTAGACCCCATTACAGCACCAGCTCCTGTCCGACCGGCACAGCGCCATTTATCATTTGAGATAATGGCATACTTTACCATGTTTTCCCCTGCAGGTCCTATGGCTACTGCACCTTTTTTATATCCCGGACTGTTCAATGCATATTTTTCCACAGCCTCTTTTTCAGTTTCAAAATTGTCTTTCCCCCATAGCTCTTTTGCGTCAAAAAAGTGGGCACCTTCAGGAAAAACAGAGACAACAACAGGCTCCTTAGACCGTCCCTGGACTACAATTGCATCGTATCCAGCTGCATCCACAGCCTCTGGAACTTTTCCCCCTGAATAGGATTCTGAATAAAATCCGGTAAGCGGAGATTTTGTATACACACCATATCTGCTTCCTCCCCAGAGCCTGCTCTGGCAGAACGGGCCTGTTGCAAATATAAGATTATTTTCAGGAGATAAAGGATCTACGCCAGGCGGATTTTCTTTTTGCAGCAGATAGGTTGCAAGCCCTTTACCTCCAAGATATTTTTTATAAACAGATTTCGGGCATGGGGTGATAACCGCTTTTTTATTTGTCAAATCAATTTTCAGAATACGACCGAAAAATCCAAACATATATATCATCCTTTTAATCATGAGATAACCAGCCAGCCTGAAGTTATATTGTTACTCAGGACAGGTTATCTTCCATTGATATCTTATCCATTATACATTATCAGGCTCAATACCGCACCATTCAACAATAACAGTGGTCAATACTTTTGCGTAGGTCAGTAAATCTCTGATTTTAATAAATTCGTCCGGGCAGTGTGCACTGGTTCCAGGCCCGAAAACAAGAGCAGGTGTATCTGCAAATTCAGTAAGAATACGAGCATCTGTCCCCCATGGAGTTCCCTTTATTTCAGGTGTGGAGGAAAAAGTTTTCTCACAGGCATTTTTTACACATGTTACAATATCATGGTCCACATCTATTTGAGCCGGGCCCCACCAGGCACCAAACCATTCGACTGTGGGTCTGTTTTCCTTAAGCCATTCATCCTTTGAGGCCATCTCCTCTATCCAGTCTTCAAACATTGTCCAGGCCTCTTTTAAAGATAGAGTCGGTGGTACCCCCATTCTTCCCTCGATGATCACTTTCTCTGGTACAGTCGAAACCCAATCCCCACCTTTGATAGTTCCTACATTCAAAGAGAAAGGTATGGGCACCCCTTTATAGAGGGATGATGAATAGGTGCTGGTCAGAAAATCTTCAAATGCTTTAATGGCATCAACAACAATAAAAGCCTTTTCAATAGCACTGACTCCAAGGTAGCGTTGGCCTGCGTGTGCTGATTTTCCCCGGATAACTATTTTAAACCATGAAGATCCCTGCTGGGCAGGACATATTTTAAATCCTGTAGGCTCTGGAATAATGGCGGCATCCGCCTTGTATCCGCGCAGAGCACAGGCAAGAGTGCCGGCACTTCCGCTCTCTTCTTCTATAACACTTTGGACGATAAGATCGCCCTTTAATTTAATACCGGCTTGTTGAATTGCAGCAATAGCACAAAATATTGCTGCTTTAGTCACTTTCATATCAGAAACACCCCGGCCGTATATGGTACCATCATCCACATCACCCCCAAAAGGAGAGTATGACCACTCCTCAAGGTCTCCTTCAGGTACAACGTCAATATGGCTGTTAAGGATCAGACTTCTTCCTTCTCCTGCGCCTTCCCATGTCCCTACAACATTGGGGCTTCCATTAAAATCACTGCGTGGTGAAACAAATGCTTTGTGGGATTTAAGTTCATCAAAGTTGGGCTCCCACAGGTCAACTTTGCTGCAGCCAAGTTGCGTCATTACATCCTTGACATAGTGCTGTGCCTTGAGTTCATTCCCTGATGTTGTGGGAAACCTGGTGAGGTTAACTGCATGTTCAACCAAAACATTTTCCAGGCTGTCCACCTGGTTATGAAGTTTTTTTACAAGGTTCATGATTTTGGCTCCTGATACAAATTTAGTCTAATAAATTTAATAAACGGGGAATTGTCAGAGTGATGGCCGGTATGTAAGTCACCAGGATCAGCACAACAAATTCTACCAGTAAAAAAGGGATAATTGCCTTTACAAGACGTTCAAGGGATATCTTGCCGATACTGCACGCCGTAAACAACACAAGCCCCAAAGGCGGGGTTGCAACACCTATGGTCAAATTCAGCACCATAATCATACTGAAGTGAATAGGA
>JBDLIJ010000330.1:0-2611 GCA_039714935.1 Bacteroidota bacterium
AATGCCCTGAAGTCTTATAAAGATCAACTTTACCAATATGAGGTGTGATCACCTGCTGGTAACCCATTTTCTTCTGTACGTTTTTCAGGAATTGTTCCAGTCTCTCTCTCAGCTCGGCCCCTTTAGGAAGCCATAGCGGCAACCCCTGCCCTACTTTCTGTGAAAATGTAAAGATCTCCAGTTCAGCTCCCAGCTTGCGATGATCACGCTTTTTAGCTTCCTCCAGCATTTCAAGAAACTGGGTAAGCTCCTTCTGCTTCGGGAAAGTAATACCATAAATACGGGTAAGCATTTCACGGTTCTCATCACCCCTCCAGTAAGCTCCTGCTATTCCAAGGAGTTTTACAGCTTTAATAGTGCCTGTAGCAGGCATATGAGGTCCCTTGCAGAGATCGGTAAAAGTGCCGGACTTATAAAAGGTGATATCGCCATCCTCAAGCTCATCAATAAGTTCAAGCTTATACTCATCACCCTTTTCCTTAAAGTGCCGTATAGCTTCCGCTTTGCTCACCTCTGTTCGTGTAAAAGTTTGTTTTTCACGAGCCAGCTGCAGCATGCGGTCTTCGATTTTTTTGAAGTCGGCATCAGAAACCTGGTACTCACCGAAGTCAATGTCGTAGTAAAAGCCATTCTCGACATCAGGGCCGATACCAAATTTCACTCCGGGATAAAGCTGTTCTACAGCTTCAGCCATCAGATGAGCCGAGGAGTGCCACATAGTAGCTTTCCCCTCATCGTCATTCCATGTCAGCAGGCTCAATGTAGCATCTTCATTGATTGGAAGTGCTGCATCAACAACTGCTCCGTTCACTTTTGCCGACAGCACATTTCTGGCCAGGCCTTCACTGATGCTTTTGGCAATATCCATCGCAGTAGTGCCTTTTTCTACCTGCCTCACCGATTTATCCGGTAATGTTATGTTGATCATAGTTTTTCTTCAAAAAATTGGGTGCAAAGATACCGAAAATCTCCGAAACATTATTATTAATTAATACTTAAGCTTTTTGGATACTGGATTTAACGGTTACCGGTTAACGGTTACCGGTTAACGGTTGCCGGTTGCCGGTTAACGACAAGGCAGAAATGAAATTATAGTAGTTAGAATTGTTTTCGTGATTGGATAAGTCTGTAGATCATAGCTGATACTTTTCTTGTTGTCTCTATAAATTCTTCCGCTTTTTTCTTCTCTATAATTCCTACTTCCCTGGCCAAATATATCTGTGTGCGCAGTTCACTGCAGGATCCTTTTGCGATATACAAAAAGTATATGTACTCTTTGTTTGATTTACGATCGAAACCCTCGGCGATGTTCGATGGAATAGAAACTGAAGCCCTTTGCACCTGATCTTTAAGGCCAAAATCTCTACAGTTCTTAAATACTCTGTAAATAAGCACACTTAGGTTCATACTGATTTTCCAAACTTCCAAGTCTTCAAATTTCTCAATCTTCATAAATCATACTTCATACATCTACAATTCCGGTCGCCGGTTACCAGTAGCCTTAACCCATAGCCAAAAAAATCAAAAGAAAAACGATCATTCAATATCCTCCTATCTATTAATACCGAAAAAGTAAAAATGTCACACTTTAAAAAGAAGAATAATTGTACGACAACCCAATATTAGGAAAAACTACGGTAGCCATTAACCGGTTACCGGTAACCGTTAACCGTTCTACAAAATAACAATCTCCGTCCTTCTGTTCTCAGCCCTGCCTGCTTCAGTTGTATTTTCAGACACCGGCTGTGTTTTGCCAAAGCCCTGATACCTCAGACGGGGTGCTTCGATGCCAAGTTCCACAAGGAAAGAATAAACAGAGGCGGCGCGCCTTTCAGACAATATCTGGTTATATTCCAGCGTGCCAACATCATCTGTATGCCCGCATATCAATATGCTGATCTCAGGATTGATAACCAGAAAAGCATTGAGCTTATAAAGCTCCACCCTTGAAAGCTCACTGAGCGTATAATCATCAGTGTTAAAGAAAATATTATTCAGCACAAAGGACTGCCCGGCTTTGACTGGCTGCAGGTAAACATCTTTTCTCACCGGCTCCTCGGGAACCTCATTAACAGAAAGATTAAAGTTTTCGGAATAGAAAAGATATCGGGGTTTTGAGATATGCAATGCATAGTTTTTCCCTCCCGGGAGAGCAGCCATATAATGTCCATTTTGCTTTTCTGACTCGCACCTGACCTTCAAATCACCGGTCTCCAGATCAAGAAGCTGTAATTCGGCTTCCAGCGGAAGCATGGTTTCAGCGTCAAACACCTGTCCTTCAAGGTATGTAACCCGCTGTGGAGCGAGATCAGCAGGAAGGTCGAACCGATAGATATCATAACCTCCCGAGCCCCCATCCAGGTCTGATGAAAGGTAGGCTGCCTTCCCATTGGTTGACACCACAATATTGATTTCATCTGAAGCTGTGTTCACAGGCCACCCCAGGTTTTCTGCTGCCTGCCACTGCCCGCTGCTGTCCTGTCTGCTGATAAACAGGTCAAATCCCCCCATGCCCGCATGGCCTTTGGAAGAAAAATACATGGTCTGCCCATCTGCATGGATAAAAGGTGCCATCTCCTCCTCTTTGGTGTTTATGTTAGCGCCCTCATTC
>JBDLIJ010000331.1:0-2535 GCA_039714935.1 Bacteroidota bacterium
TATATTTACAGGGAAAATAACTTTTTTATAATCGATAAAGGGCGGAATGACAATGAATTAGCCGTTGTTAAAGTATGCAACGGAGCTTACCATGGCTTTGGTTATATCGATAAGGAAGATGTTGACAACAAAGTTCTGCTCAACGCAAGCATAAAGCCATATGCCGACAACAAAGATGTGCAGGTGATCATAAAAGGCTACCTGAGGAAATACCTGGATGTGAAGATAATTAAGTTTTGAGTTTTGAGTTTTAAGTTTTGAGTTGTGTAATAAATATACAATGCACCTCTCCCGGTCCCCAGTCCCCAGTACCTTATTTATTTGCTATCTAAATATTAAAATATATAATTTTGTAATTCCTAACCCGTAAATTCATCATTTAAAACAAAACACGAAAGAACTATGAAAAAACTGTACACTACGATGGTACTTGTAGCTATGCTCTCTTTTGTAGCGTCGTCGCAGGTATTATTAACAGAAGATTTTAGCAGCGGCGTCCCTCCGACAGGATGGAACATCACTGCTCACGCTGACAACTGGAGCTCAGCAGCATCAGCAAATGCAGGTGGTACCTCACCTGAAGCAAAATTCTCATGGAGCCCACAGTTCAACGGGGATTCCTATCTGTTCTCACCCCAGGTAAACACAAGCGGACATACTACGCTTGGCTTTAGCTTCAGGCATATGGTTGACCATTATGGTGGGCCTTACACCCTGGGTGTAGCTACACGCTCAGGCGGTGGTGACTGGAATTCAATCTGGGAACTTGTTAACCCGACAGGAAGTGTTCCGGGCGAAGAAGTAAGTATCCTGTTCACCAACAGCGATATTGGCGCAGCAGACTTTGAAATTGCATTCTACTTCACTGGTGATTCCTACAACATCAATTACTGGTATATTGATGACGCGAAGTTGTTCGTGCCTTATGATCATGATGTTGCCACTAAAAAAGTTCTCGGCGAACAGTATTTCACACAGGGCGACCTCTATGCAGCATCCGCGCTGGTTGCCAACGCAGGACTGAATTCGGAATCCTTCGATGTGGTTCTCGAGATCTACGGCACAGTTACTGATGACCTGCTGTTTACCGACACACAAACTGTAAATAAACTTGACCCCGGTTTTAATGCCACAGTAGATTTTGACGGATTTAACCTTCCTTCTGAAAACAGCCTGTTTGACGTAGTTGTTTACACAAACCTGCCGGGCGATATGGATCCCGATAATGATACCAGCAACATGTATATCAACACATATACAACTGAAAGGGAGCTGGTGATCCTGGAGATCGCCACCGGAACCTGGTGTGGTTATTGTCCGGGAGCAGCAATGGGTGCCGACGACCTTATCCATAACGGCCATCCGGTGGCCGTACTGGAACATCATGGTGGCGACGATTATGAAACACCTGAATCTGATGCCAGAATAGATTTTTACGGCATTACAGGCTACCCTACGGCAGTTTTCGACGGAACTGAACAAGTAGTGGGTGGAAGTGCATCCAACTCTATGTATCCTACATATGCACCGATAGTGGATGCAAGAGCCACTGTGAAGTCAGCTTTTGAAACCGATATTTTCGGTGATGACCTGGGTGGCGGAAACTACCATACGGTGGTTACCATCGACAGAATGGCTGAGCACATGTATTCAAACCTTTCCCTCATATTCGGAGTATCTGAATCGCACATTGCTGAAAGCTGGCAGGGACAGGACAGCCTGCACTTCGTTACCAGGCTTTTACTTCCCGATCATATGGGAACACCCATTGATATGCTGGCAAATGAGCATGTTGAGATTCCTCTGGACTTTACCATAGAAGCAAGTTGGGTAGCTGACCACTGCGAGATTGTATATTTTCTCCAGGATATGGATACCAAGGAAATCCTCCAGGGAGGAAAAGTTATGGTAAATGCCCTTCTCCCAACCGGTATCGAGGAAGACCTGAATAATAATGGCGTTGCCATCAGCAATATATATCCCAACCCATTCAGCACTGAGACCAACATCAGCTTCAGCCTTATTGAGAGCGGTAATGTAGTCGTTAGCATCTATGACATGACGGGCCGTGAAGTAAGCACTCTGGTGAATGGCGAAATGGCTGCCGGTGAACATCTGATCACATGGAACGCAGGAAATGATGTGCCAAACGGAATCTATTTCTGCACCATCAGCACAGCTGATGCAAAGATCACCCAGAAGGTGATGCTGAGCAAGTAAGCTAATGCTCGAAATGACAATATTCAAAAAGGTGCCTTGGTGATAAGGCGCCTTTTTTTTACCTATAGTTCGTCCATATTCGCTATTGCCCACACATTCAGAAAACCTATCCTGGCGATCCTGGCTGCTTTATTGTAGTTAACAAGTTTAAGTTCATCTTTTGGCGTATGGTATTCATCATGCCATCCGGCCATGAAATAGAAAAATGGAACAAAATGACCATAATCAAATATAGATTGACACATTGTTCCATAGTTTGTAAATAAGAGAACAGATCCCCTGAAAAAGAAGTGTCCCAACCAACTATGGCCAGAA
>JBDLIJ010000332.1:0-2488 GCA_039714935.1 Bacteroidota bacterium
CATTGTCTCAGAGTATTCAAATATCAGGCAATTGTCCTCAAAGGATACTTTTTTCCCAAGAATAGTATAGCTTGTATTTTCATTTACCTCAGTACAATATTTGCCTTCGCCATCTGTCTTGAGGATCCTGACCAGATTGCTCTCATTATCAAGAAAGAATATGGTAGCTCCTTCAACAGGCTTGTACTTTGTATCAATAACTTTACCACATATCTCCTTTGGTTTGGGCTTCATGCTAAAGGCATAGATATCGTCGCTTCCTTGCCCTCCTGGCCTGTTTGAGCTTAACAGCCCTATTTCAAGCTTATGGTTAATAGCAACACCGAAATCATCGTAGGATGAATTAATTCCTTTCATCATATTTGTGGGCTTTTCCCATGCCCCGCTGGCTTCAGAAGTGTAAAAAATATCAAGTCCACCAAAGCCTACATGACCTTCAGAAGCAAAATATAGCACGCCTTTACAATCCATATAGGGGAACATCTCGTCCATTACTGTATTCACTTCCGGGCCAAGGTTCTGAGGATCCGACCAATGACCATCATTCATGGTACAAACCCAGATATCGGTACCGCCATGCCCTCCAGGCATATCAGAAGTGAAATACAGATTATTCCCATCAGGTGAAAATGCAGGATGCCCAACCGAATAACTATCTGAATTAAATGCAAATGGCTCTAGCTGGGACCAGCCTCCATCTTCAATTTCAGATTGGAACATTTTAAGGAAGTGAGTCCTGAAACGTTCATTGTCTTTTGGAACCCTTTCCTCCAGTGTCCTGGTAAGAATCATTATGTTCCAATCAGGGGAAAATGCTACGTTGCCGTCATGGTATTGCTGGACCAGGTTTTCATTATAAACTTCTGGTTGGGTAAAATTAGGCTCCCCGTCTGAAAGCATGCCGTTGGTCCAGGCGAACATCAGTCCGAGATAAGGATTGCCTGTCCATTCAAAGGTATTATCCTGTGAATTTTCTTTCGGCCTCTCACTGGTAAACACTACCCCTTGCCCGTAAAAAACAGGGCTGAAATCAGCGTAGGGCGAGTTCAGGGAAGCTACGTTCCGGGGTTTATCATCTTGAGGATGATCTAGCCATGCAATGATCTCTTTGCAAGACCAGGCCAGCAATTTACCCCTTTTATCATCAGGGACAAGGGTCGCATACTTATTGAATTGAGTGCCTGCTTCGTCATACTTCTCTAATGTACGTAGCATCTGCCCGTAATGAAAGTATACAATAGGATCAGCGGAATCCTGTTCAACTGCCATGGCATAATAGCCAGCCGCCTTTTCGTCTTCGTTCAGCATCCTGTAGCAATTGGCCAGCAGCACGACAGCTTCATCACTCCCTTTCTTGTTTTTCTCGACGATTTTTTCCAGGACTGGGATTGCCTCCGCGTATTCATAAGCGGCGACTTGCTTTTTGGCTTTGTTAAGACACTGGCCTGATAAGCTTGTCATGCTGGCCAGCATAAACATGATAATTGTAAATGTTAAATATTTCATAGGACTTAAAAGTATCTTGGTGTTAACATCCTGCGTTTAAATACCGGGAAATCAAACCCGATAAGCACTTCATGTGATCCCCGGTTATGCAGGGACAGTTCATTCAGGAATGTATCATATGAATATCCGATCCTCAGGCGATCCGTCACGAGGACTTCAATGAGGAAGACAAATACACCCTCTGTCCGGTACGAGAGTCCTACCCACATTACTTCATTGATCATCAGGTTGGCATTAAAATCCATTTGAAGTGGTGTATTACTCACATATTTTGCCAGAATTGATGGCTTCAGTACCAGGTGGTCAGACAGCGGGATCGCAATCCCTGCCATACCATAAAAATGCCTCAACAGTTTATTGGCTACAACCTCATCATAGAGTGCCTGTGTGCCGACTTCCTGTTGAAGAAGATGTTTTGACGAAAGACCAACATAATATCTGTCAGAATAGTAATACAGTCCAAAGTTGGCATCCATCACAAAGTTATCCCCGGTTTCTCCGAGATAAGCAATATCATTTTCTTCAGGCATCTCAATCTTGGTCCAATCGATTGACATATGCTTGAAGCCAAATTGCAGGCCGAAAGACAGCTTCCCGGGTCCCCATTGGAATTTATATGAGAACGAACCGACTGCCCCTGAATTCTGCAATGGCCCCAGCACATCGGTATAGGCATAAACACCCAGACCCAGCTTCTCGTTACGCAACGGCGAATGAAGTGAGAATGTCGCTGTTTTTGGTGCACCATCCAGGCCCACCCATTGCTGACGCCCAACCAGGGTGATGCTCAAGGCGTCACGCGTACCTGTATATGCAGGGTTGATAACCAGTTTGTTGAACATGTACTGGCTGAAAAGGGCATCCTGCTGGGCGATTGCAGTGCCTCCTGCCAGTAAAATGAAAATCATTAAAAACTTTCTCATGATTTCGGTATTTTATCTTGTTTCTTTTAATTGCTTGATCCGTGCATGTATACCCAGCC
>JBDLIJ010000333.1:0-2466 GCA_039714935.1 Bacteroidota bacterium
CGTGGCTGTATAGGTATAGGGAGAATCTTCGGTAGCCGTTGTGACCGGTGTTGAGGTAAAGACAGGCGGATCGTTTGTATTACTTACAACAATGGTAAAGTCCTGGTCCACCGCTACATCTCCGTCATCTACTGTTATGGTAATGCTGTGTGATCCCACATCCGCATTGGCAGGTGTACCGCTAAGAACCTGTGAGCCACTAAATGTCAGCCAGGAGGGTAGTGTTGAAGTGCTCCATGTCAGGACCTCTCCAGGATCTGGATCATTGACCGTGGCTGTATAGGTATAGGGAGAATCTTCGGTAGCCGTTGTGACCGGTGTTGAGGTAAAGACAGGCGGATCGTTTGTATTACTTACAACAATGGTAAATATCTGATCCTCAAAATCACCTCCAGCCGTGACCCTCAGAGTTACATCGTGATTTCCTACATTATCGTTGGTTGGAGTTCCAAACAATTCCTGAGTTCCTTCATCGAAGTCCAGCCAGGAAGGAAGCTGCTCAGCAGTGAAAGTCATTGGATCTGCTTCATCATCAAGGGCAGTGGCAGTGTAGGTATAGGGTGAATCCTCAGTGGCCAAAGTGACAGGAGTGGATGTGAAATAGGGTGGCGACTGTGCATAAAGGCCCAAAGAAAACAGCAGCAGAGTCAATATTGATATTAGGAGTTGTTTCATATGTTGACTGGTTCGTGGCTAATCATCTAGTTGCAGATGATGAGCCAAATCCATTAAACGTTCAATTCCAGGATAATAATTCGGAATAATATTAAACATTTAATGATGCAAAGATAAATTTTAAAAATCATAGGGTGGAGTTTTTAACGAATAATCATCTTTCCAACACTATGAAAAGAACTATTATAAACTCTTATAAAGTAAATGCCACCGGGCTGGTCTTTCAGCTTAAATGATTTACTAACCAGAAAATAAGGAGGAAATTCTTTTTGTAGCAGAACCTTTCCCATTGGATTCAGAATCTCAAGGATGATTTCTTTTTCAAATTCTTTGGAAAGTTTAACAAAGAATCTTCCATCGCTTGGGTTTGGATATACCTCCATGAGATCCGGGGAAGAATAATCATCCAGTCCAACACCTGATTGAGCCTCAATTGTAATGACAAAATTCTGATATGCCTCAGCTTTTCCATCGGAAACTTCCAGGGTTATATTATTATCACCTTCCTCAGTATCGTCTGGTATGCCATACAATACCCGGGTGTTGATGTCGAAGCTAAGCCAATCGGGCAAGATGGGAGCAGAAAAGGCCAAATCATCATCATCCAGATCTTCGGCGCCGGCAGTATACAAATACAGTTCACCCTTCAGTGCTGAGTTTATGGGTGTGGATGTAAACCTGGGAGGATTATTGACATTTTCGACAATTATTGTGAATGACTGGTCGGCAGAAACTGTACCATCAGATACCCTCAGGACAACATCGTGACGACCCAGGTCACCATTTGCGGGAATCCCGCTTATTACATTTGTTTCTGGGAAGAATGATAACCAGTCTGGTAGTTGGGGAGCTGAATAATGTAGCGAATCACTATCGATATCCTGAGCGCGCATAGTATATTCGTATGCATCTCCCAGGAAAGCGGAAGTTTGCGGATCAGAAATAAAAGTAGGGGCATGGTTTCCGTAGTTAACAGTGACAACGAAAGTATGATCGGTATAGAGCGATCCATCAGACACCCTGATGGTAACGTGTTGATCACCAATATCACCCTCTCCTGGAGTTGCAGCAAGTGTATGTGTCGAAGCATTGAAAACTAACCATCCGGGAAGCACAACCGCAGTATAAGTGAGCGTATCCCCGTCAATGTCCTCCGCTGTAATGGTATATGAATAAGCATGCCCTGGGCGGGCTTCTGTGACCGGAACAGATGTAATATGAGGGGCATTGTTTACGGTACGCAATTCCACAACACAGGAATCATTTGAAACAAATGTAGGTCCGTTGCTTATGTAAGTTGGTGTTACAATGCGATTAGCGGGCTCTCCTCTGGAGCAGAAGCGGTATGAGATTGTATTCCCTGGTGTAAAGCCATCCCACCAAAGAAACTGTCTTGATACTTCGACCTCCAGGTAAATTGGTGCTCCTGTTAGTTCTTTTATCAGCACTCCAACCCCAACACACTTTTCCCCATCAAAGACGCCTACTTCATCACCAGGCTGTAGGTTATTGCCGCTCATGCTTGCATGAGAAACATAGATATTCATGGATTGAAATATTCTCCCGGACGAGACAGGGGAAAAGCATTGTGTATAGGCACTAATGGAAAAAAGTAAGGTAGCCAGTATGGATAATATGAGCTTTTTCATAGTATATCCGGTATAACATTACCTTCATCCGTTCGTAATTGAGTTTCCAAGGCCATTAAAGGTTCAAAGTCAGGATGATCAGTCCAAAAAAACACTCTGAATTACTCATGCAATTTGCAATAAAAAAGATATTCTTTTAAAT
>JBDLIJ010000334.1:0-2443 GCA_039714935.1 Bacteroidota bacterium
AGAGGGATGCATATTTCAACACTAAGGAATCAGTATTTAAATCCGGGTACGCATCAGCTTCGCTGGAATGCCGAAGGATTGCCGGCAGGAGTGTATTTCGTTAACATGGCAGCTGATGATGTGATTTATACGGCGAAACTTGTTAAGCACTAATTGTTGATTATATTATGGACTAAAGTCCATTTTTAAAGTCTATTGAGTTACCCCGGGCTTAAGCTCGGGGTAAGTAAACATAAAGTAAGTCAGGACTTTAGCCCCTTTCTTTGGGTTTTTTTCTGACATTATTATTTTAAAATAATGAGACCGGATTATTGAATTAATTTAAAATTAACCTTCATAATTTATAATTCGCCCAACTCCCATTTTCATTTTTTATCTAATTTTGGGCAAGCAAAATCAAAAAGTTTTTTCCTATAGATAAATTTGTTCATGAAAAAGATATCTCTCATAGTCATTGGTTTGTTATATATTTCATTGAGTTTTCTTCAGGCTCAGGAGGTGCCGAAATGGAAGAAGATGCATTATCTGAGTGAGGCGGAAATGTATCTTCCGCATGATAATGCGAAGAACTTTACTCCTACTGACCCACCCGAACATCCTGTGAGGATGGTGGCAGAGTTTGAGAATATGCAGAGTGTGCTTGTAAGGTATCCTTTTGGAATCCCTACATCACTGATCGTTGAGATGTCGCAGGATTGTGGGGTAACCACCATTGTTGCCAGCCAAAGCCAGCAAAATACCGTCACCAACATTTATCAGGGCAATGGCGCGAACATGGATAATATTGATTTCATTCAGGCTCCGACCGACTCATACTGGACCCGTGATTATGGCCCATGGTTCGTGATCGATGGCAATGGTGACTTTGGTGTATGTGACTTTCCTTACAATCGCCCAAGGCCGGCTGATGATGAAATTCCGGTTGAGGTTGCAAATTATCTGGGGATCAATTTGTTTGGTATGCCACTCGAGCATACCGGAGGAAACTGGATGTGCACAGGGGAAACCCAGGGCGCCTCAACAGACCTGGTCTGGGAAGAAAACCTGAGCATGTCACACCAGGAAATCCAGGATATGGTCACCGATTATCTTGGGATAGACCAGTATCACGTACTTCCTGATCCCCTGGGTGAATACATTAAACATATCGATTGCTGGGGGAAATTCCTGGGTGTGAATAAAGTATTGATAGGCTCCGTTGCTGAAAATGATCCGCGTTATGATGATTTTGAATTTGTTGCCGATTATTTTGCCGGGACCATCAGTGACTGGGGCGTTCCGTATGAGGTTCACCGCGTTTTTACTCCTGGTAATTATCCCAATACACCTTATACAAACTCTCTTATTTTGAATGAGAAAGTATTTGTGCCGATCACAGGAAGCACCCATGACGGCGATGCCCTGGCTGCATATGAAGATGCCATGCCGGGATACGAGATTATCGGGATTATGTATAATGGCTGGGAAAATACAGATGCCTTGCATTGCCGCACTAAAGGCATTGCAGATATCGGTTTGCTGTATATTGACCATACTCCGTTGCTGGGGAATGTTCAGATGCAGGATGAGTATAATATTACTGCAAGCATAACACCCTATAGCGGGACAAGCCTGACTGCCGACTCCCTGCTGGTTTATTACCAGGTGGATGGAGGCCCGTTTGAGCCTGTGCTGATGAGCCAGCAGATAGGAAGTCTATATACCGGGACGATCCCTTTCCAGGATGAGGGCTCAGTCGTAGGCTATTACATCCATGCAGCTGATGATTCGGGGCAAAGCATGAATCATCCTTATATCGGTGCGCCTGACCCACATGAATTTAACGTGATGCAATTGCTTCCGGGGCTTCATGTTAATCCGGATACTTTATTGTTTACCACTTTCACTCAGGCTTTTGAAGGCCTGGAGGTAATGATTTATCCTGCTGATGGCGAGGATGTCATTATTGATCATATCAATATGGAATCCTATGATCCTTTTGCGTGGTGGGCAGAGCCAGCAATGACTTTTCCATATCTTCTGCCGGCTGACGACTCTTTGATGCTTACGATTAGGATTGATATTCCTACTGATCAGTCTTTAGGATTCGTTCAGGATACCATGCTTATTGAATGTGAGGCTGGCAATCATGAGGTGTTCATTATCGTGGATGAAGACATCATTTCATCAGTAAGTGAAAAGTCTTCAGCACCGCTTATTTCGAATTTATATCCTAATCCCTTTGATAATAAGATCAATTTTTTGATTTCTATGCCCGAAAAAATATCTGCTACAGCATACATTCTTGACCTTCGTGGGAATATGATCAGGGCGATTGAAGAAGGAGTTTATAAGGCCGGTGATAACAGGCTTAGATGGGATGGTCGGAATCAAGCCGGGATAACTTGCCCTGCAGGGATATATTACCTTGTAATTCAAACAGATCAGGGGAGGAGTAGTGGGA
>JBDLIJ010000335.1:0-2436 GCA_039714935.1 Bacteroidota bacterium
GCTGACTGGAATTTCTATCAGTATGGCCCGGGATATTATGACTGGGGGTTAGATGGATACTCATATACCGGAAACAAATCCATTTTCCATAGGGCCTCTATCGTTGCCTCCCCTGATAACTGGATGGTGACTCCGCTAATCCCGGTTACAAGCGTTGATTTTTATCTCTCTTTTTGGGAAGCTATTCATGCCTTTGAAAATTACCATCTACATGAAGTCCTGGTCTCTGCCGGCAGCGGAGATCCGGGTGATGGCGACTTTACAGATGTAATTTATACCATCCCTTCTGGCAATTATGATATTTATTCAGAAGTAATACTGGCTTTGGATGCCTATGTTGGAGAGGATATTTATATTGCATTCAGATATCAAAATCCCAATGGCCAATGGGGTGACCAGTGGCATATTGATGATATAATGGTTGTAGAAACCAACTTATCACACGATCTAGCCTGTATTAAACTGGCTCCCGTATATCATGCTTCGCTCGAAAACCCCTGTAATCCTGAACTGATCGTTAAAAATTTCGGCAATTCTATCGAGTCTGCTTACAGCGTAAACCTTGTAATAGAAGGGACAAGTTATAATGAAACCATAGAAGTCAACGATGACCTTTCTGTACTGGAGGAAAATATAATTGTATTTCCTGACTGGATACCTGCTGAAAGTGGAACCTATGCACTAAATGCCACAGTTATTTTGTCTGGTGACCTGAATCCAGGCAATGATGCGTTTTCAATTGATTGCGAAACATTCAGTCCTGATGATTATACCGATGGAACAGTTTATTCCTTAGAATATGAGCCTGTAAAAGATCCCCTGAATAAATCAATTCGTTTGGACCAGGAAAGCGGTGAAAAGACCTACATGCAGGATCATGGCTTTGTTTATCCATTCCGACTGGCTGCTTTAACATGGATGGAAGGTAAGATTATAGCAGTTCAAAGAGACATTTGTGATGTTTTTGTTATGACGCCATCAGGTGGATTTATAAGAATCGGTAATATCCCGAATATATTTTATATGAACGGACTGGCATACGACGAACTAAGCGGAACCCTTTATGGCGTTGGACTTGAAGATGATGCAATTGAAGATTATTTGTATACGATCGATGAGAACTGGCATGTTACAGAAGTGATGCCATTTTATCAGAAAATGTTTCTTTACGGGCTTGCAATAAACTCTAAAGGGGAGCTATATGCTATTGAAACTGCTGATGGCGGCTTGTTTAAAATCGACCCCGATGCTCAGCAAACAGAAGATATTGGAATTATTGATGGCTTAGAATATGGTTTGCAAATTCAGGATATTGGCTTTGACAGGATCAATGATGTATTATATGGGACACTTGCAGTTACTGATGGGCAAATTTTTACGAAAATCAGCACTGAAGATGCTTCTTTGGATATTATATTTAACTATGGCTATGATTCTCCTTTTGGAGCCTGTGCTCCTATCCCCGGGGTGGGTACAGGAATCTCATCACTTAAGGCTGAAGATAATCTAAGCATATATCCAAATCCTGCAAACGGCGTATTTAGTGTCTCAGCAGATCTCAAGCTTCAGAATAATGAAGCTACTATACAGATTATTGATATTTCGGGGAAGATCGTATACTCATCGAGGGTGGCAGCTGGTTTAGACACTCCCTTAATGATTGATATCTCAAATCAACAAGACGGCTTGTATCTACTAAGATACCAGGCTGGGAATAAGTACTTTTTGCAAAAAATTATTAAACAATAGTATAATTATATAAAAAATGTGTGTTTTATTTGCATTTATTAAAGTAATAAAGAACCTAAATATTGTAAAGGGCTATGAAACAATATAAGCTGATCTTATCTATTATTTTATTACTGATCACAAACATCGGAATAGCACAGAGTCCGGGAGATATTCTCTGGAAAGAACTCTATGGAGGATACGAGGATGAATCATTTCATGATGTACAGCAAACATCTGATAGTGGCTATATTGCTGTTGGGTACACCACAACTTATGGCCCTGTTGTGGGTGTTAAATCTCTATGGGCTGTAAAAACAAATAGTGCCGGGGATACTCAATGGACAACAGCAATTGGACTGGGAGTATCGTTTGGTGACTGGGCTAATTCGGTGGCGGTATGCCCTGATGGAAGTTTCATTATTGCAGGCGAAACATATTCATATGCAATTAATGAAAAAGATGCATGGATCCTTAAACTTGATTCGCAAGGCAATACGCTATGGACAACTACATATAGCGGACCAAGTTATGATGTGGCATCTTCAGTGGTCATCAATGATGCCGGAAATTATGCAATTACCGGATATTCTTATAATTCCTCCGGCAATAGTGATGTCCTGTTTTTAGAATATGACCCCAGTGGTAATTTATTATTGGACCTTACTTATGGGGGGACACAAGATGATTGGACAACTGATCTTTGCC
>JBDLIJ010000336.1:0-2424 GCA_039714935.1 Bacteroidota bacterium
ACAATACCCTCAAGGAAGTAGTGATCACGAATAAAGCCCCCGGGGCGTTTATTTCAAGACTTGATCCTATTTACACCCAGAACATTAATGGTGCAGAGCTTCAAAAAGCTGCCTGTTGTAATTTATCAGAAAGCTTTGAAACCAATGCATCAGTAGATATTTCATACAGTGATGCCGTTACCGGTGCAAAACAGATCCAGCTTTTGGGCTTAAGAGGTACATATAGCCAGCTTATGACTGAGAACATACCTAATCTCAGAGGTTTGGCCACTTCCTTTGGACTGGGGTATATTCCCGGGACCTGGATGGAATCCATACAGGTATCAAAAGGGACCGCTTCCGTGGTTAATGGGTTTGAATCAATTGCTGGTCAGATCAATATAGAATATTTAAAGCCCGACAAAGCAGAAAAACTTCACTTCAACGCTTATGCCAATATCCATGGAAAGTTTGAAGGGAATGTTGTGAGCGCATTGAAGATAAATGATCGTTGGACCACAGCCATATTTCTACATGGAGAAAATCTTTCAAATAAGGTGGATAACAATGATGATTCATTTTTGGATAAGCCCCTTACAAAGCAGATAAACTTCTTCAACCGGTGGAAATACAATAAGCCCGGTAAATTAATCACCCAGTTTGGCATTAAGGTACTTGATGAGAGCCGGACAGGAGGACAGAATGAATTCTCAACCGATATGGTGCGGGATACGAGCAATCCCTATGGCATTAATATCAGCACCCGGCGATATGAAGGCTTCTGGAAAGGCGGAGTGTTCTTTAAGCGGCCCTCCACAAGCCTTGGGATGCTCCAGTCGTTTACCCACCATAAGCAGGAATCATATTTTGGTTTGAATGATTATGATGCCGAGGAGAATAGCTATTACCTGAACCTTATCTTCCAATCATATATAAATAATACCAGGCATAAATTCAATACGGGTGCCAGTTTTGAATTGAACAACTACATTGAGCATCTGAACGACAGCGCATTTACGAGATTTGAGCGTATCCCGGGTGTATTCTTTCAATATACGTATACGCGCGATGAGAAGTTAACCATCATTGCAGGGATCAGGGGTGATTACCATAACATTTATGGGGCCTTTGCCACTCCCCGCCTGCATATCAAATATAATATTACTGAACACACCATTCTGCGTGGATCGGCCGGTATGGGGTACAGAACCGCCAATGTCATTGCAGAAAACAACACCATGCTGGCAACCTCAAGAAGGTTATATATTGTTGAAGATCCCAAACAGGAACAGGCTGTCAACCTGGGAATAAACATTACACAGTATATCGATATCCTGGGCCGGGAATTACGCTTAAGCGGTGAAGTTTACCATGCGAACTTCCTGAACCAGGTAATTCTTGATTTTGATAAAGACCCGCAGGCGATCTATGTCTATAACCTTGATGGAAGGTCATATTCAAATGCTTATCAAGTTGAAGCAGGCTATGAATTGCTCAGCAGGCTTGATGTAACACTGGCTTTCAGGTATAATGATGTGAAAATGACGACAAACGACATTTTGCAGTATAAACCATTGATGCATCGGTATAAAGGCCTGATCACCTTGTCGTATGCCACCAACCTGAAAAAATGGCAATTTGATTTTACTACTCAGTTCAACGGAACTTCAAGAGTACCCGGTACAGAGACAAATCCCATAGAATACCAGAGGAGTAATTCATCCCCTGCATATACCATTGTTAATGCCCAGGTAAGCAAGTTTTTCAGGACATGGAGTATTTATATCGGAGGAGAGAATCTTACCAATTACAGGCAAAAAGACCCGATCATAGCTGCTGATCAGCCATTTGGCGAGTATTTTGATTCTTCACTGATATGGGGCCCGGTGTCGGGAGTAAATCTTTATGCAGGGATAAGATATACTCTTAAATAGATGGGGGAAGAATGAAGAGGGAAGAAGTTGAGGGGGGTTGAATTGAAAATTTATTAATATATGCGTCATGAAGACTGAGAAGATCATTATTGAGAACCTGAAATGCGATGGGTGTGCAAACACCATACGCAGGGAATTAAACTGGATAAACGAAGTTATAAAGGTTGAAGTGAATGTTGATGCATCAAGCGTTCAGGTTGACTATACAAGTAAAAACAATATGCGTGATGTCTTCGTAGAAAAGTTAAAAAAGTTAGGGTATCCTGAAGAAGGTACCGGCAGGCTGAATCAAAAGGTAAGATCATACGTTAGTTGTGCAAAAGGTAGAATCCACAAAAAATCATAATTATGAAAAATGTAGTTAAAAGTTTATTTGTATTGGTATTTATTCTGGGATCAATACAGTTCTCGAATGCTCAAAGCCAGGACCCCGAACCTAAAGAAAAAAAGATCAAGATCCAGACATCAGCTATTTGTGGAATGTGTGAGGAACGCATTGAAAGCAATCTTG
>JBDLIJ010000337.1:0-2373 GCA_039714935.1 Bacteroidota bacterium
ACCAATTCAACCAATTCAACCAATTCAACCAATTCAACCAATTCAACCAATTCAACCAATTCAACCAATTCAACCAATTCAACCATATGCCAATATCAATCATAGTAGCAGTAGCCGAAAATTATGCCATTGGAAAAGACAATGACCTTTTGTGGCACATTTCCGACGATTTAAAAAGATTCAAAAAGATTACCACCGGGCATAAGATCATCATGGGAAAGAACACGTTTCTCTCTTTGCCTGTCAGGCCTTTGCCCAACAGGACCAGCATTGTGATCACTGATGACCCGGCCGACAACTATGAAGGCTGCATCATGGCCTACTCTATTGAGGATGCTGTTGCGAAGTGCGCTGAGGATGAGGAATGCTTCATCATTGGTGGCGGATCCATTTACAGGCAATTCCTTCCACTGGCCAACAAGTTATACATTACCAGGGTAAAAAGGGCTTATGAAGCTGACACTTTCTTCCCTGAGATAGATGAAAATATCTGGGAACTGACAGAAGAAGAAGCGCATGTGGATGAAGAGAATAATTCACTTCCTTTTGCGTTTCAGATATATATCCGTAGACAAAGCTGATGAATTTTAAAAAAATCAATATGCTGCTTGCTGTGCTGTTTCTACTCAGCATATCGTGTAAAAAGGGCAGCGTGGAGATCGATTATAATCCCAATCTTTTAGCGGCTAACAACCAGGTCGTTGCCGAGCGTGCCTATTCAGAGGTCTTCAACATATTCTTTATGGTGGTTACTGATCCGGAATTAAAAACCCTCGGCAGCAAAGATATTTTCGGCGCTCATTGCACATACCAGGAGAACCCTGAAATAAAATATATTATTGACTTCCTTTCCTACTATACCACATGTCCTGATGATAAGATCAGGAAAGGAGTGATCACGGCTACACTCGACATGGACTTTTCTGAGGTTTCTGCCACAGCCAGCTTAACATTTGAAGATTATGCGGTGGAAAAGCTCAGGCTTGAAGGCGAAAATACGATACTGAACAATGGACTTTCCGCCAGCATGTTGCAGATATATGAGCATCATGTTCCTTCTGCCACATTAACATTTGTTGATACTACCGGCGAATATCCTTTTAGCTGGGAATCACAAAAATCCTTCACATACCTTGAAGGCATGATCACTCCCGATGATTATACGGACGACATGTTTCATATCACAGGTGAATCGTCAGGGGCAGACATATTTGGGACTGCTTTTTCAACAATCATTGAAGAGCCCCTTGGAGATTACTTTAACTGCAGTTGGATTCGTACAGGAAAAACTACTTTTAACACGCCGGGATTAGAGGTGAAAACCGGTTATATTAAGTATATCGGAGATGATAGCTGCACCAGCCAGGTGATGTATTTCTTTAATGACAACCCTTTCTACGACGAATTTATGATCCAGTAATTCGGATATCTCTAGGTTTTCTGTTTTTTCTTTTTGGCAGCCGGGAATAAGACGTTATTTAAGATCAGCCTGTATCCTGTAGAGTTTGGATGCAATATAAGTTCTGTAGGGGGGTCACCCACCAGGTGCTGATAATCTTCAGGGTCGTGTCCGCTGTAAAATGTCCAGGTTCCATTTCCAAATTCGCCATGAATATAGCGTGCCTCGTTCAATGCTTTATTTTCACCAAGTATCAGCACTTCCGGCTTAATATAATTTTTGATATATCCTGTTGTTTGTCCCATAAAACCGCGTATTACCTGCTCATGGCTCTGGCAGAGCATGGTAGGCACAGGATCCCATTTGGCAGAAAAATCGAAGAGTGTAAAGAAATCATTTTGTTTTCTTATAGAGCGGGCATGTTTTTGTGTGGCATCAATACTGGATATCTCATATTCATGCGGGCTTGTCTTCAATGTAAAACCCGTAAAGGCAAAACATTGTGAATAGTCAAGCTTCTCCTGGGCATTGGGATCCATGGGGTCGCCATCATACATCACTTCGCAAATATCCACTCCGTCGGCTGCCAGGGCCACATCATAGCTGTCGGTGGCCGAACACATCGCAAAGAGGTAGCCACCGCCAGCAACATATTCCCTGATCTTTTTTGCTACCGCCAGCTTACATAAGGAGACCTTCTCAAAGCCAAGCTCAAGTGCTGTCGCCTCCGCAGCCCGTTGATTTTCCCTGTACCATTGAAAGTCCTTATAGCGGGCCCAGAATTTCCCATACTGACCCGTAAAATCTTCGTGATGCAGGTGAAGCCAGTCATATAAAGGAAGCATTCCATCAAGCACCTCATGGTCGTAGATGACATCATAAGGAATTTCGGCATAGGTAAGCACAAGTGTTACGGCATCGTCCCAGGGCTGCTTATTTTTAGGGGAATAGACTGCTATCTTTGGTGGAATATG
>JBDLIJ010000338.1:0-2371 GCA_039714935.1 Bacteroidota bacterium
ACAATTAAGGACCATAATGAGTATGGGATTCTCAGTCCACTTCATTTAAATGGAAATGGTGATAAACTTGATGGAGGATTTGCAAATTATGCGGGCCCTGAATATACTGATGGCCTGCTCAGCGATCTGAGTTTAAGCAAAGTATCAGATGTATACGAGTCCAGATTTGTGAATGCAGCAGCATGGCTGGTCAGCAAAAAGTGCCTGGAAACAGTGGGAGGATTTGATCCTATTTTCTTTCATTATGGAGAGGATTATAATTATTGCCAGCGGGTTCATTACCATGACCTGAAAGTAGGGATAGTCCCTGCTGTTAAGATTTATCACGACAGGGAATATAAACAGCAAGCGTACGAAAGTGAACAAATCTTTCGTCATTATCTGATCACCGTAGCTGACATTAATAATGATCATTATCTGAGAGATAAGAAAAAACTTTATCGCCAGGATAAGATAAGAATGATAAGTAGTCTGTTGCGAAGAGATCTTAAAAGATTCCGGCAAAACAGAAACAACATTAAATTAAAACGGAAATTCTTTCCAGAGGTGCTTGAAAGTCGTAAAAAAAATATAAAAGGAGGGCCTGTTTATATATCATGAAACAACCGGCTATTATTGCAATAGGTTATAACAGGCCTGAATCCATAAAAAGGCTTTTAAATTCTATCGCCAAAGCTGATTATGGCGATTATACCGACATCCAGCTGATCATAAGCATTGATGGCGGAGGTGGTAGTAATGTTCGTGAAATTGCCTCCGGTTTTGAATGGGTACGGGGGGAGAAAACCATCATCGAACACCCTGAAAATCTGGGATTGCGGAAGCATATTCTGTCATGTGGCGATCTTTCTGAAAAGTATGGAAGCGTTATAATACTTGAAGATGATTGCCTGGTCAGCAAAAACTTCTATCTCTACAGTACCAGGGCCATCGAATTTTACCATACCGATAAGAGAATTGCAGGAATAGGACTATACTCTTTTCAGTATAACGAAAATGCATACCTGCCTTTTAGTCCGTTGATTGATGGTAATGACGTTTATTTTATGCAGGTACCATGTTCATTCGGGCAGGCATGGACCAGTGAACAATGGTCGGCTTTTAAAGCCTACTATAATGCACATGTGGAAATTACTGATGATGATCTTATTCCGGTAAGCGTTAAGTCCTGGCCCGAAAGTTCGTGGAAGAAATACTTTGCAAAATATATGGCCGAGAAGAATAAGTATTTTGTTTATCCCCAGGTTTCATACTCTACCAATTTCGCCGATCCGGGCGAACACTGGAACAATAATCTGACATTTTTCCAGGTGCAGCTTGAACATCAAATAACGCCTGATTTTAAGTTTATTCCTTTTGATGACAGTCAAAATAAATATGATGCATACTTTGAAATGTTACCTGACTGTTTGATCTATCATGGAGCCAAAATCAATGAAGATACCAGCATCGATATATTTGGCACTAAAAACATGGACCGTATTCAGCATAAATTTCTTTTGTCGTCAAGAGTTTCAAATAATCCCAGGAAAACCTTTGGAGTTTGCATGAGACCATTATGGCAAAATATCATCCAGGAAGACAAGGGTGATATTTTTAATTATGCTTTAACAGACACATTCAGCGATACCATTCCCGAATCTTTGAAATTTTATATTTGGGAAAAGCAACAACCGCAAGGATATTACCATGCTACACGGACAAAATATTATAAGCTTGGCTATTATTTACTTCATCCCCTAAGATTTATCAAAAAGCGATTGAAAAAATAACAATCGCCCCACATATATATGCTAAAATTATCCATCATAAGCGTATGCCTGAATAACCGTGAAGGTTTGCAAAAGACCATTGAGAGTGTTATTGGACAGTCTTACAATGATTTTGAGTTTATCATTATTGACGGGGATTCTGATGATGGATCCGTTGAGCTCATTAAGGAGCATGAAAATAAAATCAGTAAATGGATTTCAGAGAAAGATACGGGTATTTATAATGCCATGAATAAAGGAATTGGCCTGGCAAATGGTGAATATTGCCTCTTTTTGAATTCCGGAGATGTATTGTCGTCCAAAGAAATATTAAAGGAAGTATTCACTGAAAAGCATGATGCAGATATTATTTACGGAGACCTGATCCGTAAAAAAGGCAATAAAAATTACCGTATCACCAGGTATCCTGATAAACTGACCTTATATCATTTTTATGTCCCGGTACCTTCCTTGCACCACCAGGCGTCTTTTATTAAACGTGCTTTGTTTGAAAAGTTTGGTTTGTACCGGGAAGATTTTAAGGTTATTGCCGACTGGGAATTTTTTTTCCGAACAATCATTCTCAATAATTGCTCCATTAAACATATTATGCAAAACAT
>JBDLIJ010000339.1:0-2369 GCA_039714935.1 Bacteroidota bacterium
GCAGGATTCAGGGAAAGCCAGGCTGAATACCGCCTGAAAAATCAGAAATATTTCGACCGGAACTATATCCCCAACATGCTGGGATGGTTCCTGATGAAGCCGGAGACCAGCATTGAGGATATCAACTGGTTGCTGGCACGCTCTGCTGCTTTCGATGCGGGATATGCCTTCGTGACCTCATACGATGCCCTTGAAAACAACGGGTATACCGATAAGATCCTGCATGCGATCAGCTTATGGGAAAACGCTCGTATGAATGGCATTTTTTCTGCGGAGCAGAAAGCGCTGATGGAGGATGTAAACAATGAATTCATTTTGACAAAAAGTGATGATGATGCTTACCAGCTGAGCAGGATACATATTTACAGGATCACTCATGAATACCGACAGCGACAGCCCGGTGAACCCGTGACCTCATCCCTCGAATTTGAAAACCCGGGCGAAGAGCAGATCATGGAATTTATTCTCACGGCCAGAAAAGGTACAATTATCAATCCCGAACTGGAGATCAGCGGAAACCGCCTGATCACTATCCCTGTGAAGCTGGAAGAGGGTGAGCACCTGAAATTTGATGGTGAGTTTGCCAGTGTATATTCTCCACAGTGGCAGCAACTGAAATCAATCAGCCTGGATAAAAGCATACTAAAGGTCAATACCGGCACCCATAGTATTGAGGTATCATGCAATTTCATGGGAGCAGAAGGTGAAATGATGCTTGAACTACGCCTTAAAGGTGAAACATACTACATTAATTAGAATAATTGTCATTTCGAGTCCGAGTCTTCGGAGGAGAAATGTGTTCCAAATAATTCCCAGGGTATGAAAAAAGCATTACTTATCAATCTGTTTCTACTAGTTTCTATCTCCTCATTCTCCCAAAATTACACCTATCCTTACCTCGATCCATCCGTACCCATTGAAGATCGTGTTGACGACCTCATCAGCAAACTCACTCTTGAAGAAAAGGCATCCCTCATGCTTTATAATAGTCCCGCAATCGAACGACTGGGCATTCCGGCATACAACTGGTGGAGTGAGGCCCTTCACGGGGTAGGGAGAGCAGGTGAGGCTACCGTATTTCCCCAGGCCATCGGCCTGGCTGCCACCTTTGATCCGGACCTGATCTTTCGCATTGCTGTAGCCATTTCTGATGAGGCCAGGGCAAAACATCATGCAGCCGTAAGAAAAGGCCATATTGCGCAAAACATGGGTTTATCCTTTTGGTCGCCCAACATAAATATTTTCAGAGATCCCCGCTGGGGACGCGGACAGGAAACTTACGGGGAAGATCCATTCCTCTCAGCTGTTATAGGTTCAATTTTCGTCAGAGGACTGCAAGGTGACCATCCGAAATACCTCAAAACAGCTGCCTGCGCAAAGCATTACGTGGTACATAGCGGACCTGAGGCTTCCAGGCATCATTTCAATGCCATTCCGAATGAGATCGATTTCAGGGAAACTTATCTTCCTGCTTTCCGAGAACTGGTTGAAGCTGATGTTGAAGCGGTGATGTGTGCGTATAACCGTACATATGATGAGCCTTGCTGTGGCAGTCCGTTTCTTTTAAAGGATGTGTTGCGTGAAGAATATGGATTCGACGGTCATATTGTTTCCGACTGCTGGGCTCTTGATGACATCTGGGCAAGACACAAGGTGGTTGAGACCAGGGTTGAGGCTGCAGCAATGGCAGCTGATGCGGGAGTCAATCTGAATTGTGGCTATATCTATAAATACCTGCCGGGAGCGGTTGATAAAGGATTAATAAGTGAACCGGAAGTGAACGATATATTGAAGCCACTGCTCAGGACACGTTTTAAGCTGGGCCTTTTCGATCCCGACAGCCTGAATCCCTATGCAGCTATCAGCACAGATGTTGTGAATTGCGTAAAACATAAGCAACTGGCTCATGAGGCAGCTGTTAAATCCATTATATTACTTAAGAATGATGGAGTGCTTCCACTGAACCGCGATAGCATTAATGGCATCTTTGTTACAGGCCCCATGGCAGCAGATCTTTCGGCATTGGTGGGAAATTACAATGGATATTCAGGGGAGATGGTTACCATACTCGAAGGCATGGTTGCCAAAGCCGGGCCCGCTATAGCAGTTGACCATACTAAAGGAGTATTGCTGAACAACGACAGTATATTTTACGGTTTCTGGCATACGGGCTTTGCTGATGTAGTTATTGCTGTGGTTGGAATAAACAGGCTGCTGGAAGGAGAAGAAGGAGATGCCATGCTAAACCTGGAAGGTGGCGACAGGACCGCAATTGAATTGCCGGAAAACCAGGTAGAGTACATCCGTAAACTCAGGGAAAGAATAGGTGATAAAAAGTTGGTGGTTGTGGTTACCGGGGGAAGTGCCAT
>JBDLIJ010000340.1:0-2365 GCA_039714935.1 Bacteroidota bacterium
GGTAAGCATGCTTTCCTGGAGCCGGTAGTTCATGCGGATGCATGTACAGGGTGCGGATTATGTGAACATGCATGTGTTACGGAAAAAGCGGCAATTTTCATCCTTCCCGTTGATATTGCACGAGGTGAAGTAGGAGAACACTATATAAAAGGATGGGATAAAGCTGATGAGGAACGCTTGAAAAACCTGAAAATGGAAAAAGAAAAGCAATCAGCACCGGAAGATGTATTAAATGACTGGGAACACCTGCTGGATGATAACTAATATAATTAAGAAAAACAGGTACCTGATCCTGAGAAGAAGCGTTCAGATTGGCCTGCTGATCGTGTTTGGTAGTGCCAACTGGTGGGGATGCAGGATCTTAATGGGAAATTATAGCTCGGCGTATGTGTTTGAATCATTTTACCTGACGGACCCACATGCCGTATTGCAAACTTTCTTTGCCGGGTTTATCCTGGGTGCCGATGCACTGATTGGTGGAATAATCGTTCTTTTCTTTTATGCAATAATTGCCGGAAGAAGCTTCTGCAGCTGGGTTTGCCCGGTCAATATGATCACTGACCTCGCAAGCTGGATGAGAAAGAAATGGCATTTCAAAGAAAAAGGAAGCTATTTACGGATCAGCAGGAAAACCAGGAATCTTGTCCTGGGACTGGGCCTGATACTGTCTGCTTTGCTGGGAGTAGCAGCTTTCGAGATAATCAACCCCATCACCATGCTTCACCGTGGGATTATTTTTGGTTTCGGGATGGGATGGACGTTTATACTGGCTGTATTTCTGTTTGACCTGCTAATCGTTGAATATGGCTGGTGCGGGCACGTATGCCCGCTTGGGGCATTTTACAGCCTGTCCAGCCGTTTCGCCCTGATCAAGGTGAAGCACAAGGATGATGCCTGTACCCTATGCATGAAATGCAAAGATGTTTGCCATGAAGTGCAGGTGCTTGACTTTATCGGACAGAAGTCAGGATATGTAAAAGGAGCCTGCAGCAATTGCGGCCGTTGTATTGAAGTTTGTGAGGATAACGCATTAAATTTTTCTATATATAATTACAAAAATTAGGAGGGTACAATAATGAATAGATTACCGATTTTCTTAATTTTCTTCGTATCAATACTTATAGCATGCACAAGCAGTCATGAACAGGATTGGACTGCAGATGAAGATATTGACATGTCGGATGAACTGCTAATGAGTGACGAGTCGGTATTAACAGAAATGCCTGAGTATTCGAAAATACGCAGCGGAGAAAGTGAAACCTTTCAGCGTTCATTTGAGAACGCTCCGGCCCTGATCCCCCATCGTGTTGGAGGATTTCTTCCAATAAAAGCGAATGATAATAAATGCATGCGCTGCCACATGCCGGAAAAAGCCCCGGAATTTGATGCAACACCCATCCCGGAAACCCACTTCACAAACTACCGGCCATATGTAGTGGAAGAAGACGGTGTTTATCGTGTAGATGCTGTTGAGGGAGAGGTAGTTGAACAAGATCTTGACCACTTTAACAAGGCCATGTTCAACTGCTCCCAATGTCATGTCCCACAGGCTGAAGTGACCGTTGAGATCAGCAATGTATTTGATCCTGAATACAGAAAAGGCAGCCATAAATCAAAGTCAAACCTTAAAGACAATATGGGCGAAGGCGTCAGGTAGCCGGGAGCAGAACCAATAAACACAATATACGGTGATCAATACTTTTAAAGGTATTCTCTGGTTTTTTATATGCCTTTCGCTGATCAGAGTTTCCGGTCAGGATATTCATCCTTTCTTGAAAATTAAAACCAGCGGCGCAATTACAGATTTTTTAATTCACCACTCGCAGATCATTGCATCAACAGATGCCGGTACGATTGAGACCTATGACCTTATATCCGGGATGCAGGAAGACTTGATACAACTACCAAAGACTGAGGACTTTATGGGAGACGCTATAGCGACTAAGGTCTTTTCTGTCGACATATTAAGCACTGATATCTTATCAGTTTCACTTGGTAAGGATGGATTTCGAGATGTTTTCATATTCTCAGAAGGGCAAAAGAAGCAAGTTATTTCTTCCGGTGATAATAGAATGATGATAAAGAAGGCAAGGTGGATCAATCACAATACTATCTTGCTGGGACTGATGAGCAATGACCTGGTTCTGTTTGACATAGAAAAGAAACAGCCTATTTGTGAGATGAACATTTGTCCGTATACTTTTTCTGACCTGTCGCTAACCGCCGATAAACAATATGTCTTTACTGCCGATGAAAGCGGGATTGTACATAAAATAAAGACCGGTACATGTGAACTGGTGGAAGAATATTCAGGCATTAACGTGGATAATATCTACCAGCTGGTATATAAGGAAGGGATCGTGAT
>JBDLIJ010000341.1:0-2327 GCA_039714935.1 Bacteroidota bacterium
ATCATTCAGTCCTTTACACATGATGTATTCGAATGATATCCTCCGCTGGCGGGGAAGATCATATGATTTCAATAAACTGAAAATATCGGACAGGGGGTGTTTATTTTCAACAGGCATTAAGCTGAGCCTTTCATCCCTGAAAGGTGTATGCAGGCTGACTGCCAGATGGCAGTCGCTTTCTTCAATAAACCTGCTCATGGCCGGAAGGATACCGATAGTGGACACCGTGATCCTCTTCGGGCTTATTTCCATGCCCCAGGGAGCAGTAAGGATCTCCAGCGTCTTCATCAGATTATCCATATTATCGAAAGGCTCACCCATACCCATGAACACCAGGTTGCTCACCTCATCCCTTTCGGGAAGGCTCCACAACTGGTTGATGATCCCGGCAGGCGTAAGGTGCGCCTGGAAACCCTGCTTCCCGGTCATGCAGAACAGGCAACCCATCTTACAACCGGCCTGTGTTGAGATACACAGGGTATTTCGTTTCCCTTCGGGAATGTAGGCAGCTTCGATAAAATTTTTATCCCCGGCAGGGAAAAGGTATTTTTTTGTACCGTCGTCAGAAAGCTGAACATTGGTATGCCCGGTGAAACCGATGCAGTAATCGGAGGAAATCAATTCCCTGGCCTTGTTGGAAAGATTGCTCATTTCCCCGATATCCTTTACTTTCTTCTTATAGATCCAGTCTGCAATCTGTGATGCCGTAAACTTTGGCAATCCCAGGGCGATGACGATCTCCTGTATCTCTTTATGCGTTTTTCCGAGTAAAGCTTTCTTTTCCATCAGAACAGAACATTTGTGGGGTTGTATTGTTTCAAAAGTACTTAAAATACTTGAAGTTCATGGAGTTCATGGAATTCATAGAGTTCATGGAATTCATAGAGTTCATGGAGTTCATAGAGTTCATGGAGTTCATGGAATTGGGAACTTTGAAAAACCTATCTTTGCAGCCACATATTTAATAACATGAAAAGTTTAGTCATTTATATATCACTGATTGCTTTAAATCTGGTTAGTTTTTCACAGCCCGGCTTCGAATGGGCGCAGACATGCGGTAAGCCTTTTTACAGTGAAACCAATACACGTTTGGCTGCTGATGACAACGCTAACGTGATCATGGCGGGAGGATTTGTCGACACAGCCTATTTTGGCAACGAAATGATCATATCCAATGGCGGAACCGATTTTTTTATTGCCAAACATGATCCGTCAGGCAATGTGCTCTGGCTTACCGGCGATGGGGGAACTAATTATGAACGTGTACAAAGTGTTGCTACGGGCGAACAGGGTATCTTCGTTTGTGGGACGTTTTACGGCACCGCGGAAATAGGCACCGAGGTCTTTCCCAGCCTGGGCAGCCAGGATATCTTCCTTGCCAAATACGACCACGATGGAAACTTTTCCTGGGCCCGGCATATAGGCAACCACAAAACAGATTATGCGAATTCTTCCTGCGTTGACATGGATGGGAATATGATCGTTACCGGATATTTTCATGATTCCATTAGCATAGAAGGACACCTCCTGCATTCAATGGGGGCCTCAGATATTTATATCCTTAAATATGACCCTACGGGAACCCTCATCTGGCTTGAACATCTTGGCGGGTCTTCCAGCGACCAGTCGTACAGTATTTCATCCGATCAGTATGGAAATATCGTAGTAACGGGTTCATATTTTTACGATATCACCATAGGAGATACAACACTTACCACTACCGATCCGACCGGGGTGTTTTATACTGTATTCAATGGGGATGGCGATTTCCAGTATGCCACACAGGTAGACGGAAATGGGCTGATCGCTCAGTCTTTTGCCGCATTCGATAACAACGCCGATATTTTCTTTGTTGGCAACTTCACCGACCAGGTACACTTTGGCCCTTACAGCTTTGATGCCGGTGCCTTCAACATTGATGTATTTATCACAAAATACAGCAGCGAAGGCCAGCTTCTCTGGGCAGATCATGGAGAAGGACAGGGCAGCGACCAGCTTGTATCCATAGCTTCAGGCCCCCTGAACGACCTGTATATCAGCGGGCATTACCTTCACGACATCCGCTTTGGCAATATTATGCTGGAGTATACCCTGTGTTGCGGTTCGGCCGAGATATTCATCATAAGGTACACCGAAGACGGAACCGCCGTGTGGGGTGATCAGATCACCGGCGTAAGTGCCATGTCGGAAGCTATGGCCAAGAATGGCAATGACGAACTTTTTGTTGCAGGTATGTTCCAGAACGAGCTGGCTTTTGGCGACATCATACTTGAAGCCGAAGGAGATTTCAAAAATTTCCTGACAGGAGTTGCCACCGGCACCATGAC
>JBDLIJ010000342.1:0-2318 GCA_039714935.1 Bacteroidota bacterium
TGATGGCCACGCTCCGGGTTTGCTAGGAGAAGCAGCAGCAAAGTACATCGGTGCCGGCATCAGCACCGATCATGAGTGTTTTACACTGGAAGAAGCCCTTGACAAGGCTGTAAACGGCATGTATGTGCAGATACGTGAAGGTAGTGCCGCAAAAAATTTCGATGAACTCATCCTGATGATGGATAAATACCCCGAGCGGGTAATGTTCTGCAGCGACGACAGGCATCCCAACGATCTGGCAGAGGGACATATGAACGAGATGGTAAGGAGGGCGGTAAAAGCAGGCTATGATCCCATATCCGTGTTAAGGGCATGCACACTTCACCCGGTACAGCATTACGGCCTGGATGTAGGATTGCTGCAAGCGGGAGACCCGGCCGACTTCATCGTTGTTGATAGCCTCAAAAAGTTCAATGTCCTGGAAACCCATATCGCCGGAATGAAAGTCGCTGAGCATGGAAAATCACTGATCAAATCAATAAAAGAAAAGCCCATAAATAACTTTAAGGCAAGTCTGGTAAGCCCATCTGATATACAGCTACCTGCAACAGGTAAGCACATTGCCGTAATACGTGCCCTCGATGGCCAGCTGGTTACCGAAGAACTGAATAAAAGAGTGTTGGTGGAAAATGGCATGGTGTCAGGTAGCATTGAGCGTGATATCCTTAAGCTGGTGGTATGCAACCGATATGAAGATGCGAAGCCTGCCGTAGCCTTTATTAACCATTTTGGATTACTGAGGGGAGCCATTGCATCGACTGTGGCACATGACAGTCACAATATCATTGCTGTGGGAACCAATGACGAAGATATTTGCAGAGCAATAAACCTGCTCGTAATGCAAAAAGGTGGAGTGTCGCTTACTAACGGCAAAACTGAAGAAGTACTGCCATTGCCTGTTGCGGGGCTGATGTCGAATAAAGATGCATATGAGGTGGCCAATGCCTATGCCCGTATAGATAAAAAAGCCAAAGCCCTGGGGTCTACATTACGCGCACCCTATATGACATTATCATTCATGGCACTCCTTGTTATCCCCGACATCAAGCTGAGTGATAAAGGATTATTTGATGCTAAGAAATTCGAATTTATTCCGGTAGTCAGATAGGCGTTGGGCCTATTCAGCATTACAACGGTTGATGCAATCTACGATTTCCTTCAGTGTTTTGCTTCTCAGCGAGTAAAAGATCTTCTTACCATCTCTCTTCGAAAGAAGTACACCTTTGTTTTTGAGGATATTGAGGTGATGTGAGGCCGATGCCTGTTCAATATTCAGCTTTCTGTATATCTCGGTCACACTCATCTTGGGTTTGTCGTTCAGCAATTCAATAATCGCGATTCTCATAGGATGGGCAATAGCTCTCAACTTACTTGCGGCCATCTCAAGTTTATTTACTTCCAACACAACTTTTTCCATTTAAGATTAATTTGTGCAAAGCTAACATAAATTGATATATCAGGCAAATAAAGATATATAATTGTTTAATTATAATCACTTGAATTCCACCAACCAATCCTCTTCAAAACTCCAGCCGGCCCTGACTTCTATCACACCCGGGAAAAAGACCACCTTTTCGGGCTGTCGCCTTTCGAGATAATCACCGGTATCCCATTTTTGATTTCGGTTCAGGTCGGCATATGCTTTGATCACATATTTACCCGGGGGAAGAAGATCCCATTCAATAGTGCGCTCGGCATCAACTATGTTCTCACGGATAAGCTTTTCGTCCTCGGTCATTAATTGAATCATCAGGCGGTCATATGGCGAAGCATTTGTCACGTGGATTTGTAAGAGCCCATAATCCTCATAGCTGTTGGTGCTGAAGCGTATTTGTGTTGAATCATTGCTCCTGCCAGCTATGTCGTACAATACAGAATCGGGAAAGAAAAGTACATAAGAAGCCTGCTCCTTAAACTGATGTTTAAGCCTGAACATACGTCCGGCCTGGTCATAAATTTCAAATTCAGGAATGAGGGTATCATTATTTTCGACCAGTAGAAATTGTGAAAAATCCACTTCCCTGAACGGATATCCGGTTTTGAGTTTCAGGGTGTCATAATAGGGGAATGGTGATCTCAGGTTGTCGAAAATACGAAGTACCTGTGCCTGTTCACGGTCTTTTTTCTTCATGGGGATCTCTTCTTCTGCCAGCGACCATGATACCGTATCAAAGACCATTGTATCCTGCCATATCCTGAGGCTGATGGTATCTAGCCTATCGCTGAGGATATAATAGCGCAGGGTATCCCTGCTTTTATTCCATTCCTGTACCATCCATTCGTTGGGGACAGGTGTTAGTGGAGTGATCATGACATCC
>JBDLIJ010000343.1:0-2277 GCA_039714935.1 Bacteroidota bacterium
GTATATATTTTCATAGCTGACCTCCACGTCCCAGCCATTCAGCGGTCTGGGATATACATCAACCGGCTCAGATGAGATGGTCCCTCCGGCAATCTCTTCGATCAGCATGGCTGCTCTTTTCATGGCGTACATCGTCATGTTTATGTCGGCTCCACGCTCAAAACGGAATGAAGCATCTGTAGACAACCCATGTCTTTTGGCAGTAGAACGGATGGTTGCCGGATCAAAATGGGCACTCTCAAGGAATATATTTACTGTTTTCTCCGTAACACCTGACTTTTCTCCTCCAAACACTCCTGCCATGCACATTCCATATTTTGCATTGCAGATCATAAGGTCTCCGGTGTCAAGCTCACGTTCTACCTCATCGAGCGTAGTGAACTTTTCTGCTCTTTTCGCCTTTCTTACAACAACTTTTCCTCCTTCAATAGCTATAGTATCATAAGCATGTAACGGCTGCCCGGTTTCCATCAATATAAAGTTGGTGATGTCGACAATATTATTGATCGGTCTTATGCCAACGGCATTCAGATGGTTTTGCATCCATGCAGGTGAAGGCTCAACCCTGACACCGGATATAGTAATGCCGCTAAACCTTGGACAAGCTTCGGGATCTTCAATGATCACCGGAAATTCTGCTTTCTTAGCAGGGGCGCTAAAACTTGTCACATCAGGAATGTTCAGCTTTTTGGTTCCCTTACCTTCACGGCTGTTGATCACGGCCATAATATCCCTTGCGGCACCGATATGAGAGGTTGCATCTGTCCTGTTTGGTGTGAGCCCGATCTCAAAAACATAGTCTTCAATGATGTTAAAATATTCCCTTGCCAGGGTGCCGGGTACCGCCTTATCATCTAATACCATGATGCCGTCATGAGAAGACCCCAGTCCCACTTCATCTTCCGCACAGATCATGCCTTCTGATAGTTCACCACGGATTTTTGCCTTCTTGATCTCAAATGATTCTTCTTCTGAATACAGCGTCGTACCTACTGTGGCCACAACCACTTTTTGTCCGGCAGCCACATTGGGAGCACCGCATACAATTGGCAGGAGGCCATCCCCACCAGTATTTACAGTTGTAATACTTAGTTTATCAGCATTGGGGTGTTTTTCACAGCTGACTACTTCTCCGATCACGATCCCTTCCATACCACCTTTAACCGACTGGAACTTTTCAATCCCTTCAACCTCCAGTCCACTGTCAGTCAGCAGCTCACCCAGTACTGTCACATCTATGTCGATATCAATATATCTCTTTAGCCAATTGTAAGATACCTTCATCCTGATCGATTTTTAAGGGATTATTCGATTTATTTGTTGTGCAATTATTTATGTGATAATCGCAAGGATCAAAAATTCTTGTTTTCAGGTCGGTAAAGGTAAGGAATTTCCAGATTCTAGCTGATAGTTCCCCAATCTATGAGGGTTTTGTTGATGTCTTTCAGGGTAGATGCCAGGATGTGGTTTTCAGGTGATGACAGGTCAGGATCTGTTGTGAGTATCTCAGTGGCCAGGTCGCGTGCATATTTGAGGATCTTCTCATCACGCAAAAGGTTGGCGATCTTCAGTTCGGCAATACCACTCTGCTGTGTGCCGGCCAGGTCTCCCGGCCCCCTCAATTTCAGGTCTGTTTCAGCAATCAGGAACCCATCAGTGGTCTCTGTCATGGTTTTTAGCCTTACGCGTGCATCTTCTGTAAGTTTATTGCCCGACATCAGGACACAATAAGACTGATCAGCCCCCCTGCCAACCCTGCCTCTCAGCTGGTGAAGCTGTGAAAGGCCAAAACGTTCTGCATTTTCGATCACCATCACGCTGGCGTTCGGAATATCCACGCCTACTTCGATCACTGTTGTGGCAACCATAATATGTGTTTCGCCCTTGATAAAGCGCTGCATCTCGAATTCCTTGACATCTTGCTTCAGTTTACCATGTACGATGCTGATGGCATATTCAGGATTGGGAAAAGCACGGCTGATGCTCTCGTAGCCATCCATAAGGTCTTTAAGGTCAAGTTTCTCCGACTCCTGGATCAGCGGGTATACGATATATATTTGTCTTCCCTGGGCGATCTGCTCTTTCATAAAGCCAAACAATCGCAACCGTTTTGAATCGAAAAAATGATATGTTTTTACTGGTTTTCTGCCCGGAGGCATTTCATCGATCACCGAAAAATCCAGGTCGCCATAGAGGGTCATAGCTAATGTGCGGGGAATGGGGGTAGCTGCCATTACGAGGACATGAGGCGGATGTGGTTTGTTCTTCACCCACAGC
>JBDLIJ010000344.1:0-2229 GCA_039714935.1 Bacteroidota bacterium
AACGTGATATGATGCCCCTTAGTGTTGAAGAAGAAATTGTATGTTATGTCGATAAATTCTTCTCAAAAAACCCAGGCAGGCTTTCCACCCCCAAGGACCCGGAAAAGATCATTCAAAAGCTTGAAAGCTATGGTGCAGACAAGCCGAAGATATTTAAAACTTTGATGAACAAATTCGGCCCCCTCTAAAGCTAAACACGGCATCACATATCAAAAACACCTTCTGTATTCTGAATTCTGCAATTCTGAATTCTATTTAATACAAATAATGTTTTGATATTTTAAAAAAGAAATGTATTTTTGCAGCCGTTTTTCAAGAACTATTTAAAACACGTGTGATGAGTAAGAACGAATTAATGAAGTATGTAGAGGATCAGACAAAGATCCAAAATTTTCCGAAATTTTCAGCAGGTGATACCATCACCGTTACTTATAAGATCAGGGAAGGTAATAAGGAGCGTTTACAAAATTTTCAGGGCGTTGTTCTGCAAAGAGTAGGAAGCGGCACCACGGAAACCTTCACCGTTAGGAAAATTTCAAGCGGCATTGGTGTGGAAAGGATCTTTCCCATCTCTTCTCCCTTTATTGATGGCATCAAAATAAACAAGAAAGGTGTTGTCAGGAGAGCAAGGATATTTTATCTCAGAGGCCTCACAGGGAAGAAAGCAAGAATCAAAGAAAAGAGAGTTTAGAAATTTCGCACAAAGAAAGATATATAAAGCTCCGGTCATGGCCGGAGCTTTTTTTATGCCTTACGCTGGCGCAAACTTTCGAATAGCAATACGCCCGCAGCCACAGAAACATTTAATGAGCCGATCTCACCAGCCTGAGGTATCCTGATGAGTGTATCACTTATTCTCAATAATTGGGCAGACACGCCATGATCCTCCGAGCCCATAACAATGGCCAGAGGCACACTCAGATCCTCCGCATCATAATCCATGCTGGCTTTCTCCGAAGCCGCAACTACTTTTAATCCGCTTTCTTTTAAATATTTAACAGCATCCTCAAGACGCTCTTCACGACAAACCGGAAGCAGGTTCAGAGCTCCTGCCGATGTCTTCATTGCATCTTCATTAATGGCAGCCGATCCTTTTGCAGGGATAACAATGGCATCCACTCCCGAACACTCCGCCGTACGAACAATGGCACCGAAATTTCTGACATCCGTAATATGATCCAGAACAAGGACCAGGGGTGTTTTACCACTTTCATATATGCCTGGCATAAGCTGCTCCAGCGAATGATAAGATATCTGAGAAATAAATGCGATCACACCCTGATGATTTTTTCGTGTAATCCTGTTCAGCCTGTCAATGGGAACAATCTGCAATGGAATGTTCATCTCTCTGATCAAAGCATAAAGCTCCTGAAATAACTCGCCTCTTAATCCTTTCTGTAAAAGCACCCTGTCAATTTCCTTCCCTGCCGAAATCGCTTCGATTACAGGCCTGATCCCAAATATTAGATTCTCCTTTTTCATCCATTATACTTTAATTATTAAAAATCCCACACTTCATACTTCATACCTCACAAAGATACACTTATGTTAAGCAGTTCCGGATATTTTAATAAATTTTAAAGTACCAAGCAACCATTTGATGATTCCTCAGTCTATACTATAAGCAATCATTAAGTGAAGCTTTGGAAAACATTGTTGGTTCGAACATCTTGATATGTCTTGTAATTTTTTATCCTGCCCAATCGAATCCGTTTTTCAAAGCTTTTTTGTTTAAAAACAATTACCTTTGAGGTTTTAAAACCAATTCTCAAAAAATTTTATTATGAAGCGCATACTATTTTTACTCCTGGGTGGAATTATTCCATTCATCAGCTTTGCTCAATTGCCACAATCTTTCGATTTACGTGATTATAACGGACAGAACTATGTTACCAGCATCAAGTCGCAACAGGGAGGCACCTGCTGGACCCATGGTGCCATGGCGGCCATGGAAGGTAACCTGCTCATGACAGGTGCCTGGGCTGCAGCCGGTGAAACGGGTGAGCCCAACCTGGCTGAATACCATCTTGACTGGTGGAATGGATTTAACCAGCATAATAATGACGACCTGACTCCACCAAATGGCGCAGGCCTTGAGGTGCACTATGGTGGTGATTACAGGGTGACCTCGGCATACCTTTCCAGGCTTGAGGGTGCCGTACGTGATATTGACGGACAATCATATTCTACACCACCTGCCAGATATGACGAGAGTTATCATTATTATTA
>JBDLIJ010000345.1:0-2223 GCA_039714935.1 Bacteroidota bacterium
AAAGTTTTGTTTGAACAAAAAGAAATCAAAATAGAGATTGAACTCTATATTGCAGATGGATACGAGGTACTCTTTACTGACTTTTTTGAAATGGAAAAAATCATCCGTCGTTTAGACAGCATACATACCACCGTGATTCACAAAAGCGGATATCCGGGAGATTCTTCTACAATTTGGCGGGTTTCTCCAATTCGCTACGAGGGCTTTTTTGAAGAAGAGGAAGACACACAATAGTGGTGAAAATAATAAGCAGCAGCTGAAAGGCATGTATCGCAAAAGCTTTCGGTTGCGCACCCATAGAACTCCTTTGACGCATCTGGCTTCTATAAAATTTTTATCTATTCGCTTAAAATTCATTGGCACACCACCCAAATGCAGATCAATACCACCATGATCTGCATTTTTATTCCATGTTAGTGGGTTTGTACAAACAGCATTTTGGTATGCTGCCTGAAAATAATTTGGTTGAATACCCCATCCGAATGTGCTCCAACTGACAAAACACCCGATCTGCGAAGGATGATCCCCGGGAGGAATAATTTTAAATGTATTTTCAGAGACAGGCATCCCAACCAGGTAAGCGATCACAAGTTTATGATGTAACTCTTTATCATCAAAAAAATCATGTAGCAACCGCTGGGCATGTTCAGCTCCCTGGCTATGGGCTGCCAGCACTATTGGCCGGCCTGCATTATAATGTTCGAGGTAATGGCTGAATGCTTTCTTAATATCCTGGTATGCCAGGTCCAGCGCTTTGGCCCCGCTGCCCGACTTATCAAAGAAAGAATATAATGTTGCCTGCCGGTACCGTGGAGAAAAAACCTTGCAGCTCTCATTAAATATGCTGGCCTGGTTCCGTATGGCTTCCCGGTCTGTCCTTTTATTCAATCGCCTGCTTTTTACATTTGCATTCCACCTGGTATTGCTAAGCAGCGTTGTCCTGTGCACATAAAATACATCTGCTTCAGCATGGTCCTGATCATCTTTAAGATCGGATCTTTTGGGCACTTTGCCCGCAACATCATCTTTGGAGGGAAGTGCAGCCCAGGTTTCCGGGTCATCATAATCGGGCGGGACAGGTGGCCTGACAGCATCAAAAGATTTGAATGGCCTGATAAATTGAAGCAGGACCCTGAGATTAATGGCCGGATGAAAAATGATCAGGACGATGATCAGGATCAGGACGATTATTATAATTGTGATTTTCATAATATCTTAATTAAGAAATTGATAAGCCTGACAGGCATGTTAAACTAACTTTCAATCAGGTCATTTTTGTACCATATCTCTTCAACAGATGCGATCAGCTTATCCAGGTCACTCCTTGTGTGTGTTGCCATGATGCTTATTCTGAACATTTGCTTATCAACAGGAACTGCCGGGTATTCAATTGCGTTTAAGAAAATTCCTTCTTTATGAAACTGATATGCAGCATCACGGATATTCATAGTTACCGGAACACTGAGGGCAATGATGCCTGCTTCTGGTTCTGTGACATAGCCACACCTACGGAGTTTCTGTGCTACATATTTTACATTATCATGCAGCATACGCCTTCTCTCAGGCTCCTTTTCAATCACATCCAGTCCTGCAAGAATGGCTGATAGCACAACAGGAGGCATAGATGCTGAGAACATATATGAGCGTGCGAAGTACCTTAAATATTTGATTATTGGTTCTGATGCAGATATAAATCCTCCCTGCACTGCAAAGGTCTTACTGAAAGTTCCCATGTTAATATCAACCTTGTCACAAACATTGAAGTGTTCTGCTGTTCCGCAGCCATGCTCCCCCATAACTCCTGTCCCATGGGCATCATCAACAATTAATATGGCATTGTTCTTTACACATACCGGAACGATCTGATCTAATGGGGCAAGATCGCCATCCATGGAATATACTCCTTCAACATTGATAAATATTTCTCCTTTGCATGACTGCTTCTTATCATTCAGCACAGATTGCAGATCATTCACATCATTATGATGAAATTTGTATCCCCTGGCTTTTCCCATCTTGATCCCATCACTTAGCGATGCATGGCTGCATGTATCATAGATAATATTGTCGTCCCCATTAAGCAGCCCGCTGATAAGCCCGAGGTTGGCATTATATCCGCTGGAAAAAATTAAGGTATCCTCTGATTTTTTCAATGCCGACAGTCGCTCTTCAAGTTCCCTGGTAAGATGTAAATAGCCATTTAACAGTGGAGGCCCCCCAATG
>JBDLIJ010000346.1:0-2209 GCA_039714935.1 Bacteroidota bacterium
ATGGATGGGGCTCAGGGTAATTAGCCTACCGCCTACTGCCTGACGCCCAATGCCCAATGCCTATTTTATCTGCATCAAATGTGCGATAAGGTTGATCTCTGAATTGGTGATTCCCATTTTCTTTCTCAGCCTGGAGCGTGCAGTTTCAATAGTACGTACCTGCTGGCCGGTCAGCTCTGAAATTTCTTTTGTCGACATGTTGAGGCGCAGAAAAGCACACAGGCGCATTTCGTTAGGCGACAGGTCTGGATAAAGGTGTATCAGCTTTTCATAAAAGGTGCTGTGTACCTTCTTAAACCTTACTTCAAAGTCTTCCCACAGATCATGCCCGATACTCTTGTTGAGTTCGGCGGCAATCCGGTTTAAAGCCTGCTTTGTCTCATCTTTGTAAGCAGTTTTTTCAATCTCAATGATCTTGTTTGACAAGCCTGAGATAAGCTCATTTTTAACCATCTGGTGCATGATGCCGCTGGCAAGTTCCTTGTTCTTATATTCCACTTCACGATTTTTCAGTTCAAGCTCGCGTTCGAGCTTTTGTTTCTTCAGTTGCTCTGCTTTTGCTTTTATCCTGTGCCGGGTAAAAAGCAGTAAGATAACAATCAGGCAAAATATCAGGCTTATAATGATAATAAGTATGATGAAATCCTTGCGTTGCTGGATGACCAGTTGCTGATTTTTCTTTTTCTCGAACTCATATCCCAGTTCCAGCCTGGATAGCTCAATGTTATTCTTTTCATAATCCAGGCTGTCTTTGGCATCGAACATCAGCATGGCATACTCGTATGATTTTATAGTATCCTTTTTCTGTAAATAGATGTTATGAAGTAGTTTAAGGGCCTGAAATATTACTTTCCGGGAATTATTTTTTTGTCCTTCCGCATAGGCTGAGTTTGTATAAAATAAACTTTTGTCAGGCATCCCTGTTTCCAGATAGAATTCCCCCAGATAAACCATGCATGTGCCCAAAAGTCTGTTGTGATTATTGATTAATAAAGCCGCATAAGCTTTTTGGAGGTATTCAAGGGCAAGGTCGTAGTTTTTGAGCTTCTGGTTTGTTAATCCCAGGTTTAAATAATTGATCGTTATTCCTTTATCATAATCAATCTTTTTGTTGATCTCCAGAGCCCGGGTAAAGTATTGCCGTGCGGTGCCGTAATCCTCGCGGCTTTCATATACGATGGCCACATTATTCAAGGCCATTGAAATTCCGTTGAAGTCATCAATTCCCCGGGCAAGTTTCAGTGATCTGTTGAAATAATCCAGTGCTTTATCGTAGTTCAGTTGCTCGTAAAAGATAACTCCGATGCCATTCAAGGCTTTAACAATCCCTAAATTATTTTCTGTTTCTTCGAAGAGCACCAGGCTTTTAAAATAATACTCGGAGCCTTTATCATAGATGCCAAGATTATTATAAATAGAGCCGATCCTGTAATTTCCCTCCGCCAGTTCCTCTTTCATGTCGGAATCTTCAGCGACTTTGATCCATGATTCAGCAATTTCCATTGCTTTTTCAAAATCATTCTGTTTGATAGATACATCGATCTGCTGATTTAGTGCTGAAAAGATCCCTTTCTCATCTCCTGTTTCCTCTACTCCCAGGGCGTTGGTCTCCGTACTTATAGCTTCGGAAAGTTTTGTGCTGTCCTTGTTAATCCCAGCCAGAACATTACTTCCGATAGATGTTATCAGAGTGATACAGATTGCCAGGATTAATTTCATGCGAGTAAAGGTAGGAAAAAAGTGTTTGTTGGTTTCATGGCTCCAAGGTCAAATTGTTAAATGGCTAATCCGTGCTTATAATTTTAATTTCGCTATTACCAAGCAATTGGTTTATTAAATTGAAATTTAGCCGGACAATAGCAGTTTAGAATTTTGAATTTGTTTCGAATTTAAGGAATTAGGATTTAGAACTTAAAACAGGAGTGCCCCCCTCAAATATTTTCCTATTTTTGAAAAAAATTACACCATGATCTATAAACAAGAAACAGCACTCAAGGTATCTGATTATTTATTGCAGATCGAAGCGATTAAATTGAACAATGCAAACCCGTTTACATGGGCATCAGGCATGAGATCGCCTATATATTGTGATAACCGTATTACACTGTCTTTTCCTGAAGTCAGGACATACATCAGACAAGCCTTTGTAAAGGCCATCCGGGATGAGTTTAGTGAAGTGGATGTGTTCGCCGGTGTGGCTACCGGAGCC
>JBDLIJ010000347.1:0-2185 GCA_039714935.1 Bacteroidota bacterium
AGTTTGTACGTCCGGGATATACTTTCAATGCCTCTTCGAGACATTTCATAGAGTGTTGAAGGTCCTCTACATTCAGCACATAACTGATCCTGACTTCATCATTACCCTTACCTTTGCTTGAGTAGAATCCTGATGCAGGTGCAAACATTACGGTAGCGTTATTATACTCGAAATCCTCCAGCAGCCAGCGACAAAAATGATCACTGTCAGTGATCGGAAGTCTTGCTACAACATAAAACGCACCTTTTGGCTCAGGGCAATAGGCACCGGGGATATTATTGATTGATTCCACAACAACATCTCTTCTGGCCAGGTATTCTTTCTGAACTGCTTCAAAATAGCTGTCGGGAGTATCAACAGCAGCCTCTGCCGCCACCTGTCCGAAAGTGGGCGGGCTGAGACGTGCCTGAGCAAATTTCAGGGCAGTACTCATAACCTCCTTATTCTTCGAGATCATACATCCGATCCTGAAGCCACAGGCACTGTAACGCTTGCTTACTGAATCGATCATGATCACATTTTCCTCTATCCCTTCAAGGTACATAGCAGAATAATGTTCCAATCCATCATAGCAGAATTCCCTGTACACTTCATCAGTGATCAGGTAGAGGTCATGTTTTTTTACAATATCCCTCAATATCTCCAATTCTTCCTTCGAATACAGGTATCCGGTTGGATTATTCGGATTACATATCAGTATCGCCCTGGTCCTTTCCGTGATGTTCTTTTCAAACTCAGCTATTGGAGGAAGGGCAAAGCCGGATTCAATATCAGAAAATATGGGAACTACCTTCACCCCTGCATTGATTGCAAAGCCATTGTAGTTGGCATAAAATGGTTCGGGGATAATGATCTCATCACCCGTGTCAAGGCATGAGTTCATTGCAAAAAGTATGGCCTCTGAGGCACCTGCTCCAACGATGATCTCATCAGGTGTAATATGAATATTGAACTTGCTGTAATATTCACACAATTTTTCACGATACGACAAAATACCCGCAGAGTGACTGTACTCAACAACCTTTTGACTAAAATTACGGATGGCATTTAAAGCGACCTCCGGTGTTTCAATGTCAGGTTGCCCTATATTCAGGTGATACACAGTACGGCCCTTTTTCTTAGCCGCTTCTGCAAAAGGAACCAGTTTACGAATTGGGGATTCGGGCATCTGCTGCCCTTTTTTCGATATCTGAGGCATGGCTTCTGATTTTGGGAATAAAAAAAAATCCCGATAAAATTTACCGGGATATATACTTTACTTGTTTACCGGAGTGGCACCGGTATTGGTTTCTTTCTCAGGAACAACCTCTGCCGCCTGCTTTATCACCTTTCCTTTGATCTGAAGTTTGATCGGGCTGTTTGAAGCATTACAATATATGGTAACTGTTTTGTTGAATGGGCCTACCCTGTTCGTTGAGTATGTTACCTTAATCGTTTCACCTTTACCAGGCAGAACAGGCTGCTTAGGCCATGTAGGCACGGTACAACCACAACTTGATTTTGGCCTCGACAGGATAAGTGGTTCTTTTCCGTCATTGGTGAATTTAAATTCACAGGTGCCATCTGAATTCTGCAAGATAGTACCATAGTCATGCAATACCTTATCAAATGTAATAACCGGAGCATTGGGATTGACCGGTTTTTCGCTGGTCTGAGCAGTAAGTTGAAATGCTGCAATTAAACCTACAGCAAGAATGATCAATGTTTTTTTCATTTTAACTCTATTTTAATGGTTATATTTAGAGAACTGCAAAATTAATAATTATTGTATTTGAATTCAATTTTAACATAATTTTATATTATTGCACTCAAATTTCATTCCATTTAACGTAAAAGCCATGAAAATCGTTCTCATTTTTTCAATTATTCTCTCTGCAGCAGTATTTCAGTTCTGTAATAGCCCGGCAGAAAAGCAAACAGAAGAAAAACCTCAGGCCGCCATAGCCGTGGCCAGTACGGGGCCGGATGCTATTATCTATAAAACAAAAGCTGATTACAACGCCCTGGTCCCTGTGATCATGAATGAAGAGAAAACAGAAATCGTTTCTTTTCCTGCTCCGGGCGACTTGAAATATAAAGGAAAGCCCGCTGTGCCAGGCTTGCTGGCAAAGGGATTTTTACTTGACAACAGGGGTATTACAGCCAATGTGGCTTTTCTGAGCATTACTTATGAGGACTATATGGC
>JBDLIJ010000348.1:0-2143 GCA_039714935.1 Bacteroidota bacterium
ACTGATTAAATTACTCACACTGGCATCAGGCTCCTTATACCTGATCTTCAGCGTAGCCAGCTCATCAATAAGCGTTTCGTCTGCAGGCGGCCTTGTATGATACCTCAAATCATCAATAGGAGCGATCGGTGTTTCTCCTATTTCAGTAACAATCTCATACAGGGCGGTGACGGTCTGCCCGGCACCGATCTCACCGGCATCTTTCCTGTCGTTATTAAAATCCTCAGCTGCCAGCATACGGTTTTCATATCCAATCAGGCGATATTCAATAACATTGGCAGGATTAAACTCGATCTGGATCTTCACATCCTTGGCAATTGTGAACAGTGTGCCACCCATTTCACTCACCAGCACCTTTTTTGCTTCCAAAAGGTTATCTATGTATGCATAGTTACCGTTACCATGATCAGCTAGTTTTTCCATTTTCGAATCTTTCAGGTTCCCGGTACCAAAGCCCAGCACGGAAAGAAAAATACCATGCTCCCGTTCTTCTTTGATCATTTCCACCATTTCATTGTCGCTGGTAACACCTACATTGAAATCACCATCAGTGGCCAGGATGATCCTGTTATTGCCATTCTTCATGAAGTTCTTTCGGGCAACCTTATAAGCCAGCTGTATGCCTTTACCGCCGGCTGTGCTGCCACCGGCATGCAGGTAGTCAATCACATGCATGATCTTTTCCTTGTTCGACCCCCTGGTTGACGGAAGGGCAAGCCCACTCGAACCGGCGTATACTACAATAGAAATGCGGTCTTCCTTTCTTAGCTGCGATACAAGTAACTTAAGCGCTTTCTTCAGGAGGGGCAGCTTGTCATGACTTGACATCGAGCCTGACACATCCAGCAAAAACACAAGGTTTGAAGGCGGGAGATCTTCTTTTTCAATGTCTTTACCCTGGATGCCCACATGAAGCAAGAGGTTATCATTCCATGGGCAATCGGCAAGTTCACTTGTGATTGAAAACGGGTCTTTCCCCTCAGGCTGAGGGTAATCATATGAAAAATAGTTGATCAACTCTTCTATGCGGATGGCATTCTCAGGGGGGATGATCCCTTCATTAATGAACCTCCTCATATTGCTATAGGCGGCCACATCAACATCGATGGAAAATGTTGACAGCGGGCTATAAACGGGATTTTTAAATATGTTCTCAATGATCTTATCATATGATTCATTACTATAATCATAATGCGGGTGAATAATAGCCGATTGCGGCAAAGAGCTTGAGCCGACAACAGGCATACCATCGATATAATGGCGTGTACCCTTTGAACGTGCACCACGAATGTTTCCGGTCTCACCATCTCTCGAGTATACTCCACCAACGGTTGTTGCCGTTGACCCAACAGAGCGGTTAGGCATTTTCTGTATCTCATGCATGGTGACGGTCCCACCGCTAACGGTCCTGTCTTTATCAATGAGAGGCACTATATAGTCAACAACAACGCACTCATCAAGTAATTCAGCACTTTGTTGCATTTCTATGTCGAAAAAGCGGATTTGGTTTGCATTGATCTGGATGCCCCGGATCAGGACTTCTGTGTAACCGATAAAGGAGGCTCTCACATCATATTTCCCGGGTACGATACCGGCTATTTTGTATTTCCCGCTAATATCACTGGATGCTCCACCGATCTGTTCTCCGTTTTGCTCCAGTACGATGTTCACAAAGGCAAGTTCATCCTTTGTTTGTTTGTCAGTCACTTTCCCCTGTAGTGTTCCACTGGTTTGACCAGCACTGATAAGAGGAAGTACAATTGTTAGGATAAGAAGTAAAGTTCTCATAGGCTGTAGGTTTTAAAGGGTTAAACATTAATGCTTTAATAATTTAGCCAGATAAGAACCTGTTTACAACCGCAAATCAGTATAAGGTACCTTCAAACAAGTTTATGGTGGGATTGGTTCAGACAAATGCAGAAATATACATGTGATGTGCAAGGGTCATTTCAGTCTGTTTTTTTAAAATTTTTATTGATTATTTCAGGAAAACATCTATCTTTGCACTCGCTTTTAAGTTAAATTCCTCTTTAGCTCAGCTGGTTAGAGCATCTGACTGTTAATCAGAGGGTCCTTGGTTCGAGTCCAAGAAGAGGAGCGGCAAAAAAGGGGGCACAGCAAAGCTGGCTCCCTTTTTTGATGT
>JBDLIJ010000349.1:0-2117 GCA_039714935.1 Bacteroidota bacterium
GGTTTGCAGGACATCAATCCTGTAGATTGTATCAATTGTTTCCCTGAGCTGGTTTTTATGTTTTGACCTGAAGAAATAATCAAGCCTGTTTATGGTCTTTGGCCTGAGCTTTTGAATATCTTTTGCTTGTTTACTTATATAACTGCCCAGGCTATCAGACTCAATAAATTCCAGAGCATCCTCAAAACTACTTCTGAGACTTTCAGGGATCTGGGTGTCTTTAATTTCAAGGAGGAACATCCGGAGATCATCCAGAACTCCAAGCAAATAGATAATGCCTTCTTTGATGGTGTAATAATCATTGGTAGGCTTCAGCTTGTTTGCAATACTGTCGCGAATGGCGTCAATCACATGGTTCCTTAACGGGGTTCTCCGGATGGCAAGGTAGTATTCGATATAATCGAAATGACGCTTGTTTAACTCCAGGCTACTTTCAAGACTTACAAAGAAGGCGAGTTCATTTTTTCGATCCTCCAGCACCTGGATATCCGGGAACGGGCTTCTGAATATCTTATGCAGGATTATCGATCCGCCCTGGGTCACAGTTCGGTTATAATATCCAAATATGGATGGGATGCTATCCTTGTCGGCAAATAGCTCAAGGTCGGAAATGGTCTGTTTATCTATCCTGAAAGACATAAATCAAGCTGGATGATGTAATGCTCAATAAGTAGTAACGAAGTTATCCTACTCCAAGGTATGAATTATTTTAAGAAGTGGCTTCAGAGATCCTTTTTTATGAAAGCGGTGGAAAGGAAAGCGTGGAAGATAATCATTTCGGGTGTAAATATTTGCCTTTCAATGAGCAATTCAGTATATTTGAAAATAACTCAACAAGCTGAAAACCAAATTTCCGGATCATGAAAGTAATTTCTAAGATCATCGCATTCAGTATAGCATTGTGTTTCCTTTTTTCCGCATGCGTGATGGGAGGGGGAGAGGAAGACAAAAAAGATCCCATCGATGATAATGACAGGCCCGACAGGGTGGAGACAACCCCCGAACCTCCTGATACTGATGCTCCTGATATAGATATCAGTGTTAGTGATACGGTGCCGATAAACTGATCATGGAGACGCACTTTTCAGTTTATCTTACCTATTACCTCCTTGTAGCAGGCTATGTGCTCGGGTTCTTTGTCGTGGCAAAACTGGCTGAATACATTACAAAGAAACTCCGCCCCGGATTGTCAATTTTCAGGGATATTGACCTTTCCTATTTCCTTCTTCTGGGTTTTGCCTACATAGGAATGACCCTTGGCCTCCTCACAGGCCTTAGCCTTAATCCTGTTGTGCATGCCGTTATCCCGGCCCTGCTTACTTTCCTGACCGGGCTCACCGCCTATATTTTTATTAAAAAGGATTTTGAACAGGCCAATCGCAAAATTGCGGTTTCTTCACTGGTGTTTATTACGCTTTTCCTGGTGTATGGACTGGAAGTAGGAAGTAAGATCCGTGCTAAAAGCGAACTTGAAACCCGACGTATCGATCAGATCTATCAAAAGGACTTTGAAAAATATAAGCATGAGCTAAAAGCTTACGATCTGGAAATAGAGCTTTTACATAAGAAAAAGTTGCTGAAAATAGAGTGCGACAGCCTTGAGGAGTAATAAAGCAGACCTCACAGGTCAACGAATACCCCCCCCAAATACATTCTGCAAAATCATACATCCTTTCCCAGGTCTTAATATTCAAGACCGCCTCATTTTTTTGAGGCGGCCTTTTTTCTTTAATAAATTATTCACAAATTTGCACCCTTAACTAAATCTTATTCACTCTAACCAATATTGCTAAAATGAAAAACCTTTCAAAAATCTTAGTTGTTGCTTTATTAGCACTTTTTTCAATTAACGCATATGCCCAGAATGCAGGCTTCAAAATAGGGCTGAGTATGGCGAATACCTCACTTTCCGACGAGGGATGGACCATGGATGAAAAAAGCAAGATACTGTTTGCACCCAAACTTGGGTTTACTTTTGAAACTCCTTTCAATGAAAACCTTTTCCTTCAAACAGGATTGTTCGCATCGGTAAGCGGAAACTGCTTTAACGCCACATGGGAGGTGCAGGAAGTGGAAGTTGACAGCAAAAACAAATATATCCTCCTCTATGTTGATCT
>JBDLIJ010000350.1:0-2116 GCA_039714935.1 Bacteroidota bacterium
ATACAGGCAATTTCGCTGACCGCCGCCAGCCTGAACCTGTCGTTTTCTATCCTGAAATTATTGAGGTAAGAGCCGCATGGACCTTCGACCTGGAATGGTCAATCCAGTTCAGGTAAGATACAATTTAAAATATTGACATATTTACTTGTCTGCTATGTTAATTTCACATAGATTTGCCAAAAATTATTAACCTAATGGAAAAAGTTGTGTTGGAAGTAAACAAACTGGAGATGGCGGCAAGCAAGCTTAGAGCTATAGCCCACCCTATGAGAATTGCGATCATTGAATTGCTGAATGAAAAGCCCAAAATGAGTGTGACCGAGATTTACAGGAAACTGAATATTGAGCAAGCTTCTGCTTCTCACCACCTCAATATTCTGAAAAATAAAGGCGTTCTTGTATCGAAAAGAGATGGCAAAAAGATCTTTTATTCGCTGAAAAGCAGATCGTTGAATGAGATCGTTGACTGTATTAACCGTTGCAATGCAGAATAGGCCCCTTTGAGTGTCTAATGTCAAACCCTGTACCTTAAGCTATTTCAATAGCTGCTTAAACTCAAATTTCGTACCATCAAAAAGCCCCTTGTCGCTTAGCTTAATGCTGGGGATGACAAGCAGTGCCATGAATGATAATGTCATATACGGGGCGCCCAGTTCTGACCCCAGCTTTTTGGCTTCCTTATCCAGTTCATCGTAGGCTACAGCTACCTCATAGGCATCTCGGTTCGACATCAGCCCGGCAACAGGTAGTGGAAGCAAATATTCACTTTCACTATCTACCAGGCAAACACCTCCTTTGCTTTTTATCAGCAGGTTAATGGCTTTGCATATTTCGTCATCGCTGGTGCCTACAGCAATGATATTGTGGCTGTCGTGCGCCACAGTAGATGCAATTGCACCTCGCTTCAATCCAAATTGAGTAATAAAAGCCACTGCCGGCCTGGAATACTCATATCGGTTATATACAACCAGTTTCAGGATATCCTTTTCAATATTGCTCACAACCATACCATTCTCCACCTTTGCAATAACATCCACCTCTTCTGTTACGAGCTGCCCATCCAGGGCCCTGATCACAGCCAGATGTTTGCCGGTTGCTTTGATCCCAATATCGTCAACAACGATCTTCTTTGTTTTAAAGTTGTTAATTGCTCTCTCTTTTACCGAGGGGATGAGGCTCACACTTTGCTCCGCCACCAACTTGCCGTCGATATATGTTTCCAACACGTTAAAGTCAGTGAGATTATCAACAACCAGGAAGTCTGCCGCATCGTCTTCCCTCAACAGTCCCACATCAAGACCATAATGCATAACCGGATGCAGAGTGCAGGCCCTTAGTACTTCCAGGGGGCTGTAACCTGCTGCAACAGCACGCCTGACATGATCATTGATATGCCCTTCCGCAAGGTCGTTGGGATGCCGGTCATCACTGCAAAACATTACCTTGTGAGGGTATTTTCTCATGAGTGGTATCAGCTCGTCGAAGTTCTTTGCTGCACTGCCCTCCCTGATCTGAACATACATGCCGTTTACAGCCTTATCAAGAGCCTCTTCCAGGGTAAAGCATTCATGATCGGTACTGATGCCGGCATGAATATATTGGGCCGCATCGTCGCCCTTTAGTCCTGGTGCATGGCCGTCAACAGGTTTATTACATTTTTTTGCAATATCAAGTTTTGCTTTCACTTCGGCATCATTATTCAGGACACCCGGGAAGTTCATCATCTCCGAAAGGTATTTCACCTCATCCATTGCAAGGAGCTCTTCAATTTCTTTTGTGCCAAGGCTGAATCCGGCAGTTTCAAAAGGCGTGGCCGGAACACAGGAGGGTGCTCCGAAATAAAACTTGAAAGGAACCCTTTTCCCATTTTCAATCATGTATTTAACTCCTTCTATTCCCATAACATTGGCAATCTCATGGGGATCGGATACCGTGGCTATCGTGCCATGTGTTACGGCCAGGCGTGCAAATTCGCTTGGGATGAGCATGGAACTCTCGATATGTATATGGGCATCGATAAATCCGGGGATGATATAAATATTCTCAGCTACTTCACTTTCAGTGATAAACGATATCTTACCACCTTTGATAAATACCGTGCCGGGAAATATTTTTT
>JBDLIJ010000351.1:0-2105 GCA_039714935.1 Bacteroidota bacterium
TTATTTTTCCTGTTCTCATCCGTTTTATCAATCAGGAGGTCTTCTGGCTCTCCTTCAGGTTCTTCTTTCTGTGCTTTTTTTTTGAAGATTTTATCATAGAGTAAATGAGAATCTTTTTTCTGGTAATGTTCATAAAGTCTTACCAAACCATAGGTCGTAAAAACGGTGGTTAAGCCAAATAGCATTTTGAATTTCCTTTATACCATCATGCAGATTTATGATAATAGATTACTTTAGCCGTATATAATTATAGCCTTGTCCAACAGAAAATCTTATTAAAAATTATTATTTTTAATATATCTTAAATTGACTTTTTTGTTGCTTTAAAATTAAAAAAATTTAATCATTTGTTGTTTGTAGACAATAATGTTGTTAACTTTTTCTTTTGAGCAAGGAAGAAAAGAGGCTAAATTCAATTATCAATTGAAATATAAAAACTGTCCTGAACCGGATACTTTAGAAGCAATTAATAATTCGACTTCACACAAAGTTGATTTATATGCCGGAAATCCGCTGATTGGGTCAAGTTGCGCGTCATCAGTTAACACATTGATGTTCGCCGAATTCCATCCGTGGTAGGCATGAACGACTCCGGACAGTATGGTATCCGTTACCTCAGCAATTATTTCTAAAGCACCCCGGGATGACGATATCATCACCTTCGAGCCATCTTCAATTCCCCGTTTACGGGCATCATGCGTATTTATTTGTACCCGGGGGTGAGGGTCTAAGTTTTTCAGGTGTTTGAACTTGCGTTGCTGTGAGTGGACATAAGCGATGGAGCGTCCCCCAGTGGTTAGCACCAATGGATATTTGCTGGCAAGTTCTGGTGTGCTCACGGGACTTTCTTCAGGTTCACAATAAACCGGCAGCCCTTCGTATCCTGCATTTCGTAACTCTTCGGAATCAAATTCAATTTTTCCGCTAAAGGTCGAAAATCCTTTTTTCTCATAGACCTTGTGAGTTTGGCCGTTCAGGGTTTCGTCCATGACCACTTTGCCAAATATTTCGACGTCATTGGATTCCTTTTGCAGGCTTTGCCATAGCCCCGGATCGATGTTTTCCGCCTGTTCATGAATGCTGGCCTCGAGATCACCGTTCCAGAACATTTCCGGCATCCCCAGTCGGCAGCCTAAATCGAGTAAAATCTGTGCATCTGATCTTGGACCTTCTTCGGGTAATTCAGTCACCGGTTTCCGATATTGGACTGTGCCTCGATAATGGCAACGTGTTGATGTTACCAATGCTTCCCGCTCTAGTGAGGTGGCGGCCGGGAATACAATGTCCGCCATTTCCGTAGCCGGGTTATGAAAAAAATCAATGCAGGAAAAGAAATCGAGCTTCTTCAAAGCTTCCATCAATTCAGGCGAGTTTGGCCACATATTGGGATTCATTCCCAATCCAAAAACAGCTCGAATACGGGTTGATTCCTGACCATTAATAGCATGCTTAAGCAACATGGGCTGGGCTTCAGAAACATATTTAAGCCAGACGGGAAATTTATCATGGCCGAGCCGGGGCGGTAACTGGCCAATGGTTTCTTTGTACAGGTCTATCGGTTTGGTAGAAACATTATGAAAGAAAAAGCGGTTTCCACCAGGAATATCAACATTACCAGACGTCGCCGCCAGCAGGATCAACGCTCTGTGATTTTGAAAACCGTTGGTGTGATGGGTTGTGGAACAGGCGGAAAAGACAATCTGTGCCGGACCCAGCGTACCGTACCACTCGGCCGCCTTTAAAATATCTTCTGCTGGAACCTGGCAGATTTCTGAAACACGCTCAGGCGTGAATTCTTTGATGTACTCTTTAAAAGGTTCCACACCGTTACACCATTGATCCAGAAAGTCCTGATCAATCCATCCGTTTTTAAACAGGATGTGATGAAAACCTAATGCCAGGGCGCCATCTGTCCCCGGGCGAATCGGCAGATACAAATCCGCGCGTTCTGCGGTTTCAGTTCGGCGAGGGTCTATTACGATCATTTTCATTCCATCATTCGGTTGAATGATGGGGTGCTTGTCGAATGGCACCACAGAATGAATCGGGTTCGTGGACCAGATAAGTCGGCATCGGGTTTCTGGAGCGGCCATCAGGCTGGCGTG
>JBDLIJ010000352.1:0-2073 GCA_039714935.1 Bacteroidota bacterium
TCATGGAATAATCGCCTTTTGATGTTTCTTGATATCTTATCTGTCTCTTTTTCATAGAAATATACTTTCGACAGCATTTCCTTAACCTTCAAAGGTTCTCTGAAAAATGTGCGGACTGCCGGAAATGCAGATAACGCAGCTTCTGAAGAGGTTTCTGCCAATCGAATAAAATCATTCCTCAAATCCTTCGGAATAAATGGTAATTCATCATCAAACTGATAAAGGTTATCCTTGGCAATATCAATGATCTCATCAATTAAGTCTAACATGCTTTCAATATCACCTGCATTTTGGGGTAATATCGATCTGCGGTAGAACTCATCATCTATTTTCCGTTGTAATTTATCCGCTTTCGCTTCAAGCCTGTCAATTCGCTCAATCTTATCAGAAAAACTTGCTTTTTCATTATTCATGTAGTTGGCAACACCTTCCTTAAAAACAAGGACCCCTTGTTCGACAGTATCGATAAATTCATCGATGTCGAAAACCAATTTTTTAACATTTTTATAAAGCAATGACATAACAGCCTGGATTAAAATTTCTGTGGCAAAGATAGGCAAATACGGATGTTTGATTTCGGATGCAGAGCAGATGTAAAGTCGATATTCGTAGGTGTATAGGGCAATGGGAGTTCTAAGTTGCACTAACCCAGTATATTAAAATATACGCTGTAGAGGTCGTGGTTTCATATCTATGTTTTTGTTAGGCCATAAGTTCAATTTTGTATAGTTTGAATAGAGTTTATTTTTATTAAAATGGATAATAGAATAAATATTTTTGCTGACACGAAATGTTCACAGGAGAGTGAAATTAACTAAACCATAAAATAATATCAAATGAAAAAAAACTACTTTTTAATGAATAGAATGATGATGCTTATGTTATCATTCTTTGTTTTAACAGGCGTTGCTCAAGGCCAGCTCTATATCAATGAGTTTATGGCCAGCAATGATTTTGCTTACCCTGGACCACAGGGTGATTACCCCGATTGGATCGAGATATATAATCAGGGTACTGAGGCGGTTAATCTTGCAGGTTATTATTTATCTGATGATCTCGTGGATCCTGAAGCAATGTTCCAGATTCCGGATACTTATCCGGATTCAGTAACTGTTCCTGCGGGAGGATTTATTGTTTTTTATGCCAACAAAGAAGATTCAAGCAGTGTGATGAACCTGAACTTTAAGCTGAGCGGTGGTGGAGAGCAGATCGGGTTATGGGATCCCCAACAAATTTTCCTGGATAGCCTCACTTATGGAGATCAAATCACAGATACTTCATATGGGCGATATGCAAACGGAACCGACAACTGGTATTTTATGGCTGACATTACTCCGGGTGCATCAAATACTAATCCCAACCCTTCAACAGTTGACCTTTACATTAATGAGTTTATGGCCAGCAACGACTTTGCTTTTCCTGGCCCACAGGGAGATTATCCTGACTGGATTGAGATCTATAATGCAGGGAATGAGGCAGTAATGCTCGGAGGATATTATTTATCTGATGATCTTGTTGATCCTGAAGCTATGTTTCAGATCTCTGATGCCTATCCTGATTCAGTAACAGTGCCTGCAGGAGGTTTCATCGTATTTTATGCCAACAAGGAAGATTCAAGCAGTGTTATGAATCTGAACTTTAAGCTGAGCGGTGGTGGTGAGCAGATTGGGTTATGGGATACTGATAAGCTTTTCCTTGATAGTCTCACTTATATGGAGCAGATTACAGATACTTCATACGGCCGCTATATTGATGGCACTGATAACTGGTATTTCATGCCTGATTTTACACCGGGTGCTCCCAATGAACACACCTCGGCGATAAATGAAGTGGATGAGAACGCATCCATATCACAGAATTATCCTAACCCTTTCAGCAATGAAACAAACATTGAGTTTTCACTGGAAAACCCTGACAGGGTGACAATTGAGATATTTAATGTAAGAGGTACTTTAGTTTCTACACTTATTGACGGAAACTATACACAGGGTACACATACGGTCAAATGGGATGCAACAGGCATGCCCGCAGGATTCTATTTTTACACCCTGCAAACCAGCGTGAGCTTTATTT
>JBDLIJ010000353.1:0-2062 GCA_039714935.1 Bacteroidota bacterium
TGTTAATAAAAAGCTTCTAATTAATTACTTTTTTTCCTGAATCTTTAGGAAATTTGTACTTTAATCTTGATTGAGTTGTTTAAATATAAGGGAATGGATTTCGTGAAACGTCAAGATTAGTAAAACAAGCATACTGAATGGCAAAGAAAAAAGGAGATAATATATCAAAGCCGGATAAGGAAATAATTCCTGATCATGCTGATGGCGAAGAACTGGAAGCCCGGGAAAATGATCAGGCGGAGCAGCAGGACACTGACCTGGAAGCATTGGAAGCAGGCAAGGGTGGTGAGTATCATACGATTCAGCTTTCAGGAATGTATGAAAACTGGTTTCTCGACTATGCATCTTATGTTATTCTCGAAAGGGCCGTCCCCAATGTTCTGGATGGCCTGAAACCTGTGCAGCGCAGAATCCTTCATGCCATGAAGGATATGGATGATGGCAGGTTTAATAAGGTGGCCAATATCATCGGCCACACCATGAAATATCACCCCCATGGCGATGCCTCTATTGGCGATGCGCTGGTTCAGCTGGGACAAAAAGACTTGCTGATAGAGACACAGGGAAACTGGGGGAATATCCTGACCGGTGACTCCTCAGCAGCACCCCGGTATATTGAGGCCCGTTTGTCGAAGTTTGCACTGGAGGTCGTTTTTAACCCGAAAACTACAGATTGGAAATTATCGTACGACGGCAGAAACAAAGAACCCCTTACATTACCGGTTAAGTTTCCATTGCTGCTCGCTCAGGGCGTAGAAGGAATTGCAGTGGGCCTGGCTTCAAAAATTTTACCGCATAATTTTATTGAGCTTATCGATGCCTCTGTCAGCATTCTGAAAAATAAACCTTATACCCTTGTCCCGGATTTTCCGACAGGCGGGCTGGCTGATTTTTCGAAATATAATGAGGGCCTCAGGGGAGGCAGGGTGCGTGTCAGGGCTAAGATCAACCAGATAGATAAAAAGACTCTTTCTGTTACCGAAGTGCCTTACGGTACAACTACGGGAAGCATCATTGACTCTATCCTGGCCGCCAACGACAAGGGAAAGATCAAGATCAAGAAGATAGATGATAATACAGCTGAGCAGGTAGAGATCATGATATACCTCGCAGCAGGCGTCTCACCGGACCAAACCATTGATGCACTGTATGCATTCACGAATTGTGAGATGTCGATATCTCCAAACTCCTGTGTGATAGAAGACGATAAACCAAAGTTTTTGTCGGTTAGGGACATACTGGACAGATCAACACAAAACACCGTTGAACTGCTTCGCAATGAGTTGTTGATCCGTAAGTCGGAGCTGGAGATGCAGTGGCATTTTTCATCCCTCGAGAAGGTGTTTATCGAAGAACGGATATATCGTAAAATTGAAAATTGTAAGACCTGGGAGTCTGTGATAAGCACCATCGACAAAGGCCTGGATCCTTTTAAAGATCGATTTAAACGGGAAATCACCCGTGATGATATCGTACGGCTTACGGAAATTAAGATCAAAAGGATATCGAAATATAATTCGCTCAAGGCTGATGAGCTCATTAAGAGCATAGAAGAGGAAATGGAAGAAGTTGAAAACCATCTTGAGCATCTTATCGACTATACCATCAACTACTTCCGCCAGATAAAAAAGAAATACAGCAAGGGCAGGGAACGCAAAACTGAAATACGAAACTTTGATACAATTGAAGCTACAGCGGTTGTGGCTGCAAACCAGAAATTATACCTTGACAGGGAAGAGGGATTCACAGGAACCTCACTACGCAAACATGAATATATATGCGACTGCTCCGATATCGATGATATCATTGTTTTTAGGGCGGATGGCACCTTTGCCGTTACCAAGGTATCATCTAAAACATTTGTAGGAAAAAATGTGATCCATATTGCCGTATTTAAAAGAGGAGACGACCGTACCATATATAACATGGTGTATAAGGATGGGAAAAAAGGTAATTATATGGTGAAGCGATTCCCCGTGATGGGTATTACCCGTGATAAGGAGTATTCACTCACCAGGGGGAATGACGGGTCAAAAATCCATTACTTCAGTGCCAACCCCAA
>JBDLIJ010000354.1:0-2059 GCA_039714935.1 Bacteroidota bacterium
TGTACCAATCCTTCCAGTGTAGGTTCATGGCAAGGCCTGAAGCGTTGAAAAACATCTTTAAAGAGATGAACAGAGATCTGGTCGCTGAGAAAAATGAGCAAGGCAGCAAAAAGCATCACTACCCAGGTCTTGTTTTTATATCTGCGCCATATCAACAGAAGGAATAAGGCATATACGGGTATCCAGATCAGCTTATCGCTGGCCCACCACATCACCTGGTCCCAGAAACCATTATGTGCTCCGTTTATGAGAAGAAACAGTTCTGTATCCAGTCTATTCAGTGTATTTAGGAAACTATTCATTTAGTTTTTCCCAGATGAGATCTTTCAATTCTGCAAGCCCCTTCTGAGCCACAGAACTAATAAATACGTATGGCACATCAGGTAATTCTATCTCAATTTCTTCCTTTAATTCCTCATCGATCATGTCCGACTTTGAAATAGCAAGGATTCTTTGTTTGTCTAAGAGTTCAGGATTATATTGCTGCAACTCCTTAAGCAATATCCTATATTCATCCGCTATATCCCTGGCATCGCACGGAACCAGGAATAATAGCAAGGAGTTTCTTTCGATATGCCTGAGAAAACGCAATCCCAGACCTTTCCCTTCATGTGCTCCCTCAATAATTCCAGGAATATCAGCCATCACAAAAGAAAGGTGGTCACGGTATGCTACTATGCCAAGGTTAGGTCTCAAAGTAGTAAATGGATAATCAGCAATTTCAGGCTTAGCGGCGGAGACTACTGATAGCAGTGTAGATTTTCCTGCATTTGGAAATCCCACCAGGCCAACATCGGCCAGCAGCTTCAATTCAAGGGTTATCCATGCTTCTTCACCGGGCTCACCGGGCTGGGCATAGCGCGGTGTCTGGTTGGTTGGAGATTTAAAATGATCGTTTCCTAGTCCACCACGGCCTCCATTTATCATCACATGTTTTTGGCCATCCTCAGTTATCTCGCATATAAAATCTTCATTCTCCGACAATCTGGCAATAGTTCCCAGAGGCACCTGAATAATTTGGTCCTTCCCGCTTGCACCTGTACTTGTTTGCCTCCCACCGGCCATTCCATGCTCAGCCCTGATATGCTTGGTAAATTTCATGTGAAGGAGTGTCCAAAGCTGTGCATTGCCCTGCAGGATGATATGCCCTCCACGGCCACCATCTCCACCATCAGGTCCTCCTTTAGGAATATATTTCTCCCTCCTGAGATGTGCCGAACCGGCGCCTCCATTGCCTGAACGGCAATATATTTTTGTATAATCAACAAAATTTGAATGACCCATATCTTATTCCTCAATAATCTTGTAAATATCAGGGAGATTGCGACCATGCCCATCATAATCTAAGCCGTATCCTACGATAAACTCATTAGGAATTACCATGCCCACATAATCAATCGGATAATCTTTTTTAAAAGCCTCGGGTTTAAATAACAGCGTTGCAATGCGTACGTCAGAGGCACCGAGTTTTCTTAATTTTTCCAATGTATAAGCCATGGTGATGCCAGTATCAATGATATCTTCAATAATAACCACGGTCCTGCCATTAAGAATTTCATCGAGGCCAATCAGTTCTCTTACGGAGTTTGTTGTTGAGGTTCCTACATAGGAAGAAAGTTTTACAAATGAGATTTCACAGTCAACTTCAACTTTTTTAAGTAGATCCGATGCAAATACAAAGGCTCCATTTAATATGCAGAGAAAAAGCGGATCTCTTCCCTTCATATCAATATTGATCATCTCGGCCACCTTTTCAACCGCTTTGTCGATCTCTTCTGCATTGAGGAAGAGCGAAAATTCTTTATCCCTTACTTTTACTTTCTTCATAGTATCAATTATTTGTTTGGGCACACTATATTACAAAGATAGTGGATATGGTCAAATAATGGTTATTTTTGCAGAAGTTACCGGCTACCGGCTACCGGCTACCGGCTACCGGTTACCGGTTACCGGAATCTGGAGACTGGCATCCTGGATAAAAACAAAACATCAAACTGTAAAAACTACAAATTAATACATATGAAACCACTTGTAAGTATCATTATGGGCAGCACCTCAG
>JBDLIJ010000355.1:0-2023 GCA_039714935.1 Bacteroidota bacterium
CTGAAAATTGATCAAAAACCTGTTCCAGTATCTCTTTGTCTTCCAATTCATCAGGTGGTATTATCGGTGTTGAATTGCACGAAAAGAGAAGAGATACGACGATAAAAGGAAATAGCCAGGTTATTCTTGTTTTTTTCCTCATATAGATCATGTTTAAATATCTAACACCCTTATTGGATTTACTGTTTTACACGAGCCTATTATATTTCTAAATAGGTAAATATAACCGGTTTAAATGAGCACACCCATTCAAATTGAAATACAAATTTACAAAAAAGTTTCTTGAGGATATATCCTTAAGGAATTTCATGACAACACTGGGGGCTTCCATTGGTAGAAGCATGTTAAGCTCCTGCAAGCGGGCAACAAATCAGCTATTATTCAATCCTTAATTCGTATTAATAAGAGATAAATTTCTCGTTCTCATAGCTGGTAATTCCAGCATCCGTTCCAATCCACACAATTCCATTTTTGTCAGTGGCAATGGAAAGTATGTTGTTACTGGCCAGTCCGTTGTCTGTGGTATAGGAGGTCCATGACGAGCCTGAAAAAACAGATATTCCACCTAAGGTCCCGAACCAGATATTCCCTTTCTTATCACCACAAATTGCCTGAACAAAGTTATCCACAAGGCCATCATCAACAGTATAGGCAGTCCAGTTATCAAGTGTGTTATTCCCTGTATGCCTGGCAACTCCCTCTTCTGTGCCAAACCATTTTGTACCATCAGGGTCTATGTAGATGCTCTGGATATAGTCTGTTGGCAGGTCAATAGGTCCCCATTGAGCATAAACGGATGCTCCTGAAATTCCATCAAGCTCATCATGGTAAACTCTGGCAACACCTACTCCCTCAGTTCCAATATAGAGGGTATCTCCTTCAGGATTAGTAGCCATTGAGGTGATCGGGTATTCCATAAACATTCGTTCAGTGTAATACGTGTCATAATCAGGACTTAGCCATTTATCATTGCTCAGGGCCGATATTCCCTTATCCGTTCCAATCCAGCGTATGCTATCTTTTCCTGCTGCAATGCCGAGTACATCCTGACTTTTCAGGGGGGCGTTTTCAGGACTATAAGTAATGGCGTCTTCCTGGTCATCAATTGGTAGCCTGGTGACAGTAGCTCCCTTGGGTGAAGCAATCCAAAATTCTGGTCCTTCTGGACATGCAAGGTAGGTAAGACTTTTCAGACCCTGCTTTGGTATACTCTTATTGTTGTCATGCAGTTTCCAGTTATTCCCATCAAAGCTTACAATTCCGACATCCGTACTAAACCATTTAATATTATCATTATCCACAATTATGGAATTAACATTCCCTACTGAAATCTGACCATTCACGAGATTTTCAGGCAATGATAATAAGCCAATGACAATCATAGCAGCAAGTGTAGTCAAATGGGTTCCGGATTTAAAGATGTTTTTCATTGTAGCTTTATGACTTGGTTATAGAATTACTTAAATATACTAAAGCTAAGCGTTAATCAAGATTGGCAAGTAACAATTGATAGAAAACCTGTCTAAGGTTAAGATTTGTATATTTACGTAGCTAGTTGCTTTAGCATTCATAAAGAAAAAGATGAAACGACGTGACTTTATAAAAGTATCCTCTGCAGCAGGAATTGCTGGACTCGTGGGACCAGGATACGCTAACATGGCACATAGTGCACCATCAAAAACAGATGGATTTGACCTCCACCCTTTTATAAAAGAACATCCCGAAGCAGTTTTTATTAATCTCACATCGGTAAATGAGAAAACCGACTCAAAGCCCATATATGATGCTGCATATAAGCTTGCCAGTGAGATGTTTGTAAAAACTTCAGATGGAGAAGGATACTCAAATTCGACCCATGTAAACTGCAAGCCTAACTGGACATGCGGCGGCAGACCCGGACCTGATCCGGTATCGAAGCTGGGCATCACGACTGACCTGAACTATATTGAAGGATTTTTAAATGGTGTAAAGAATACAGGACCCCAGAGTTTTTCCTTAAGAGAATGTGCCTGCCCTTGGTTCT
>JBDLIJ010000356.1:0-1971 GCA_039714935.1 Bacteroidota bacterium
GTATGAGCGATCGCAGGCCATCACTGATGAATGCATCCAGTGTGCCAATATCTTCAATCTCTACAAGCTCCCGTTCGCCTAATGCCGGCACAACAATTTCTTTTCCACCCCTGACGAGCCTTGCCGGCCGGGTATACTCTTCAATGACGTCAGCAGGGGAGAAGACTGCTTTATACTCCCAGGGTAGCTGCCGGGTCTTTGGCAGTCCGCCTACCATGATCTTGACCTTTTCAACCTTATCAAGCTGAGAGGCCGCATAGGCCGTCAGAATATTACTCATCCCCGGAGCAACACCGATATCGGAGATCGCTACAACCCCTTTTTCTTTAGCCAGCTTATCAAGCAAAAACAAATCCTCGGGAAAAAAGGCAATGTCCACAACATCAAGGCCACAAGTGATGACAGTTTCCAGTGTCTTGAATCCCATATGCCCCGGAACGGCATTGATGACAAGGTCGAAGCCTTCAATGAGCTTAATTATATTCTCCTCCTTCGAAAGATCACTTGTAATGCCGCTGATAGGAAAATCACCGATCGCCTTATTTAAGGCCTCTCGACTGATGTCGGCAAGGCTGACATTGAACTCCTCAGCCAGGTCTCTGGCCATTGGGCCGCCAACAAGGCCGCTACCAAGGATGATGATGCTTTTCTTATTCATTTCTTGAATTTTATGTTGTTGAGCTGTGTTATAATAACACCTGATATTACAATGGCCATGCCTGCTATCTTCCACCAGGGAAATATTTCACCTAACATGTAATAAGATGCAATGGCAGTGATCACCGGAATAAGGTTACTGTACACATTGGCCCTGCTCACCCCCAGGTGTTTTATGCTATAGGTGAAGAATATATATGCCATGGAAGAAGACAGAATGGCCAGTGATAATAATGTGGTGATCAGCCTCCTGTCAGGACTTACTTCTATAAATGACTGCATTTCCAGGCTGGTGAAAAGTGGCAGAAACAGGATTGCTCCCAGAAGATTTTGCCACGCTATGATGCTGATCGGGGAGTAATGATCTGTGAGCTTCTTTAGCAGAATACTATAAATCACCGCGGACAGGACTGCTGATAATAGCAAGAGAATGCCTTTGGGGTGAGTAGCAAAACTGAAGTCCGGGTTGACCAGCATAAGCAGGATCCCTGTAAAAGAGATCAAAATGCCAATAATATTCAATAAGGATATCTTCTCACGGATGAGGAGCCAGGCTATGACAGGTGTAAAAACAGGAATGGTAGAAATAGTCACCGCGCTGATCGAAGCGGTGGAATGCTTTAATCCAAAATTCTCCCCCAGGAAATATAGAAACGGGTTGAACAGGGCCGAAACGATAAATAACAGGAAGTGCTTTCTTTGTATTTTTTGTATCCATCCTGCCGTCAGCATGATAATGAATAAAAAAGTACTGGAGATAAGCAGCCTGAGAAAAATCGTTGTGATGGGATTATAATATTCAAAAACGATTGAGGTCCAGATAAAAGACAGGCCCCAGAACACCATCGCCATGATGGCAGCAAAATATATATAAACCCTTGAAGTTTTCTTTAATTCCATTTCGTCATCAATCCGATAAACAAAAATATCATAATTAATTGTTGAATAAAACTAATGAATGATAAAAATAATAAATTTGCCGCCCACTGTCCATCTCTAAATCACCCTTTGGATATAAGTTTAACGTAACTATTGCCGATGTGCTATTTTCGATGTACGAAGTATTTCATCGCTCTTGCCTTTTCCCTTTGCCCTTTGCCTTCGCCCTTCGCCCACCGCCCATCGCCCATCGCTAAATTACCCTTTGATATAAGTTTAATGTAACAATTGCCGATGTGCTATGTCCGATGCACGAAGTATTTCAACGCCAATCTCTAAATTACCCTTTATTTTTGTGTGACATTTTTAAGTTTTGGGTATTAATAGATACAGACCGTACTATTTATTAATTAAAATTTTGAAAATATGAAAAAG
>JBDLIJ010000357.1:0-1968 GCA_039714935.1 Bacteroidota bacterium
TACAAGGCTTTGGCCCCTGCGACAGTCTCCTGCTGCAAATACACCTTCAATAGCTGTTGTATAACTTCCTTCTTTCACTTGAATATTCCCTCTTTCCGTCTTATTCAATTCAGCTTGCTCTATTAAGCCGGCATCTGGGCCTAAAAATCCCATCGCTAACAAAACCAAATCTGCTTTAAACTCCCGTTCTGAACCTTTTACTTCAACCGGAACTTGCCTTCCCTTATTATCTGGCTTCCACTCAACATCAACTAGCCTAATACCTTTTAAATTGCCATTGCCATCATTTATAAACGATTTTGTCATGACAGAATATTCACGAGGATCATCCCCAAATTTTACCCTGGCTTCCTCCTGCCCATAATCTTCGTTAAATATATTTGGATATTCGGGCCATGGATTATACTCTGATCGGTCTGCCGGTGGTTTAGGTAATATTTCAAGTTGCTTTATTGTTTTACAACCATGACGCAATGAGGTAGCCACACAATCAGTACCCGTATCACCTCCACCTATTACGATAACATCTTTGTCTTTTGCATTAATATACTCCCCATCATTATGATAAGAATCCAGTAAGCTTTTTGTGTTCTTATACAGAAACTCCATCGCAAAATGGACTCCCTTAAGATCCCTGCCTTCAACAGGCAAATCTCTCGGAGCGGTTGACCCTGTACTAATAATAACACTGTCGTGGTTATCCTGTAATTCCTGGAAGCTTATATCCTTGCCAACCTCAATCGATGTTTTAAAAACAATCCCTTCATCCTTTAATAACTGAACTCTTCGATTAACGACCTTTTCTTTATCCAACTTCATATTTGGGATACCATACATTAACAGTCCGCCAATCCTGTCATCACGCTCATAAACCGTTACCTGGTGGCCTTTCTTATTTAATTGGTCCGCAGCTGCTAATCCAGCAGGGCCTGATCCAATTATACCAACCGTTTTGCCTGTCCTGGTCTTAGGTGGTTGAGGCTTAATCCATCCCTGGTCAAAAGCATTCTCAATAATTGAGTACTCATGATTTTTGATAGTAACCGGTGGCTCATGAATCCCCAACACGCACGATCCTTCACAAGGAGCCGGGCATACCCTTCCGGTAAACTCAGGAAAGTTGTTTGTTTCAAGCAATAATTTCAGCGCTTCTCTCCATTGCCCTTTGTAAAGCATATGATTCCAGTCGGGTATAAGGTTATTGATAGGGCAACCACTTGCCCCGCTGGCATAAAGAGATGAATTATGACAAAAAGGAACGCCGCAATCCATACAACGGGACGCTTGTTTCCTGATGTCAATCACTGCCATCTTTTTATGGAACTCATCCCAATGGTTAATCCTTATCAGAGCATTCTCATTCTCATGATTTTTTCTTTCGATATTTAAAAAACCTGTTGGATCTCCCATTGCTATGCTGTTTTAAGTGCTCTTTTCTCCAAAACTGCTTTATAGTCTCTCGGTATCACCATAATGAAATTTTTCTTCGATGTTTCCCAACTATCAAGAAGCTGTTGGGCGGTTTTTGATTCTGTAAACTTCAAATGGTTTTCAATCAGTCTTTTTAATACCTGTTCATCTTCCTCATTTAAAGGATCCAGATCAACTAATTCCTGATTGCATCTTAATGAAAACTCTCCATCTTCATTATTAATATAGGCCACACCGCCACTCATGCCCGCTGCAAAGTTTCTGCCGGTATTTCCCAACACTACAACGGTGCCACCGGTCATATACTCACATCCATGGTCTCCAACACCTTCTACCACAACCGTTACACCTGAGTTGCGCACACAAAATCGCTCCCCAGCCTGTCCATTGATATAGGCTGTTCCGGAAGTACTACCATAAAGGGCTACATTGCCAATTATCTGATTGCTTTCGGCTTCATACTGAGATTCCTTATGCGGATAAATTATTAAATCTGCTCCTGATAATCCTTTTCCAAAATAATCATTAGCCTCACCC
>JBDLIJ010000358.1:0-1914 GCA_039714935.1 Bacteroidota bacterium
ATCATTTTTTCGCCACAGCAGCAAAAAAATATGACCTTGGCCCTGTCAGGAGTATAAAACCAACTGACTTACAACCTATAATTAAAGACTATATTTGTGAAATGGAAGGTATCATTGCCGGCTATCCCCTTCAATGGATTAATTATCATAAATTCTGGGAAAAGGAAGCAGGTATTTAATAATTATTATGGCAAGGAATTACGGTAAGGATGACAAATCTGCCATTCAGGCAAAAAGTGATGCGCAAAAGATTGCCTTTGCTCCCATCATGTTCCAGGCTGCTAAAGCGCTACGGGATCTTAAAATACTGGACTTCCTTAAAAAGAATAAAGAGGGAAAGCTCCTTCATGATATCGCCAGGCATGCCGGGATCGCCGAATATGGCGCACTGGTATTGCTTGAGGCCGGGTTGAGCCTTGAAATCGTCATGGTAAAAGATGATAAATATTTCCTGACAAAAACAGGTTTCTATGTGTGTGCCGATCCGCTAACACAGATAAACATGGATTTTACTCATGACGTGAACTATAAAGGCTTTTATCATCTGGAAGAAGCAATCAGGGAAGGGAAGCCGGCTGGGCTTCACAACGAATTTGGTGAGTGGGCCACAGTTTACGAAGCCCTGGCTGACATGCCGGAAAAATTCCGTGAGAGCTGGTTTGGATTCGATCATTATTATTCTGACACATCCTTTCCACAGGTACTGCCGGCCCTCTTTAAAAACAACCCTTCCAGGATCATGGATGTAGGGGGTAATACCGGGAAGTTTGCAATCAAATGTGCAGAGTATCATCCGGAGGTTCAGATAACCATCCTCGACTTACCCGGACAGCTCAGGGATGCTGAAGAAAATATCAGGAATAAGGGTTTTCAGGATCGCATACATGGGTACCCGATCAATTTGCTTGATTTCTCAAAACCATATCCAAAAGGGCACGACATTATCTGGATGAGCCAGTTTCTGGATTGCTTCTCAGAAGATGAGATCGTAAACCTGTTAAGCAATGCCAGAGATAGTATGGACGATCATGCTGAATTGTTTATCATGGAAACTTTATGGGATAAGCAGCGATTTGATGCTTCCACCTACAGCCTGCATGCCACCTCTCTCTATTTTACCTGTATTGCAAATGGCAACAGCCGCATGTACCATTCAGAGGACATGTATCGCCTGGTTGACAATGCCGGGTTACAGCTTGTTGAGATGATAGAAGATATTGGTGTCAGCCACACCATCCTGAGATGTACAAAAAAAGTGTAAGAACAATAAAACAGTAGGTAAACATTCAATCATATGAAAGCATATCTGGCAATCCTGATCATTTTTTGCATGTTTGGCGCATGTGCGCCTGTTGCTCCGGACACAGAATATATTAAGGAAATAGATTCTCACCGCTTAGAGATGAATAATAAGTTCGCAGATTCTGCCAGCAGTCCGTTAACAAAAGAAGGCCTCGCTCATTTTGAGGGCCTGGCATTTTTTCCTGTAAATGAAAAATATAGAATTGAAGCCAGTTTTACGATGAATCCCGATCCTGAACCTTTTGAAATGGAAACCACCACAAGCAGGAAACCCATCTATGTAAAATATGGGGAAGCCCGCTTTACCCTGGATGGCAATCCCTATATGCTTGAAATATACCAGAGTGAAAAGGCCATGCAAATGGAGGAATTTAAAGAATATCTCTTCCTGCCATTCAAAGACCTTACCAATGGCAATCAATCTTATGGCGGAGGAAAGTTTCTTGACCTGAAGATCCCTGCAGGCAATACCATCATTATTGACTTTAACCTGGCTTACAACCCATACTGTGCCTATAACCACAGGTATTCATGCCCGGTCCCTCCTGAGGTGAACCATCTTAACATCGAGATTCCCGCCGGGGTGAAAGCTTATGAAGATCATTAATATCT
>JBDLIJ010000359.1:0-1881 GCA_039714935.1 Bacteroidota bacterium
TAGCCTTCATCCGTTTTGGCTCCCAGGCTTTTCCCAGTCCCAGTTTCTTCATCATCGCATTCAAGTTCAACGCCAGTATCATCATCCACCACCATGCTGCGTTTTCACCAAAATCATTCGATGACCATAATCCCGAAGACCAGGATTCGCCAGGGAAGACACCATATAGCTTTCCGGAAAGATCGAACTCCAGGTCGGAGATCATGGGTGCATTGCCTGCAATTGTCCAGGAACTTCCTGCATCCGGTGAATAATATGTGCTATAGATACTATCTAACCGGCTGATCACATAATGATCCTCCCATATATCCATGTCAACGATCTCCATATTCATAAAAGCGGGGTGATCGTTCCAGTTTGTAAAATCAGAAGATAAAAGCAGCCCGTTCATATACCCGACGTAATAAAGGGATTCTTGCTGACTATATTCAATAAAGTGCGGAACAGGAACATATCTTAAAGCGTATACCGTACCGGTTTCCATATAAAGATAGTGTATCCCGTCTTCCATACACCATGGACCGAGGCTCATGATAAAGAGAATATTTTCTCCGTCCATATAGGATATGTCTTTAACCGGTAATAAAGAGAAATATGAGGTCCAAGTGTGCAGGTTCAGATTGTAAAGATGTATCTCATCAGCTCCAACAGCAAAATGGTTCTGGTTGTCAACATAAAACGATATGCAATTTGACTTGATCCCTTCAGGAGAGAATGGTATCCATTCTGCGAAAGATGTGGTATATAGCAGAAGTAACAGGAAACATAACTTTAGTTTCATGATTGCCAGTTAGAGGTTGATGTATAAAGATAATACTTTATTAGCTAAAAATCAACCCACTCCGCTTTGCCTGAGGTATAATCAAGTAATTTGCAATCAGTAAATCCCAGCTTTCTGCCCTGGTGAGATACATCACGCATGCAGAAAGCATCCCTTCCCGGGAGTGCTGCTTCATACCACAAACCCACGATCGTATCTTCCCTTACATACGACAAAGCAGTTGCCTTTGCCCATTCAAATGCATGCTGCAAAGTTGAGTCTGAGCATGTAAAATTCACCATCCCAGGCTGTTGTGTAGAATTCTTTGTGTTTCTGGGAGGATGACAGGCCGTAAAGCAAATGATTAGCGAAAACAGAATGAGACCTTTACAGATACTGATACGAAGATCTGTCATTATTACAAATATTGAATCGGCTTTAAAGTTAGAAAATATATGTCAATATTCCTGTGGGCGGTGGGCGATAGGCAATAGGCAATAGGCCATTGGGGCTATTAAATGCTTGATTCATAAATTTTTCACATATGTAAATATTTTAATATTACTTTTGTGCCACAAGACCGTACTATGAAAAACGAACCTAAATTAACCTTTCCTGCTCTCTTTGATGAAGCAGTTAAGAAATACGGACAGGCTGACTTCCTTTCGTTCGTAGATGAAACTCCACTGACATACCAGGATGTAAATGAAGAGATCAATAAGCTGAAAAGCCTGCTTACCAGTCACGGTATTGAAAGGGGTGACAGGATTGCCCTGCTCAGCGCTAACATGCCTAACTGGGGGATCTCCTACTTTGCGATCACCTTCCTTGGGGCTGTTGTTGTTCCTTTACTGCCGGATTTCCATAAAAATGAGATTGAAAATATTTTAAAACATGCGGGAGCGAAAGGCATCATTGTTTCTGATAAGCTTCGTGAGAAGATCGAACATCTAAACTGCAAGAATATTAGTATCTGCCTCAGGGTAGAGGACTTCTCAGTGATCAAAGCGGACCAGGAAACACCAGATGCGGAAGTACCCGACCATTCTCTTGTCCGTGAGGATGATATGGCTGCCATCATATATACTTCTGGAACCACAGGGAAGTCGAAAGGTGTGATG
>JBDLIJ010000360.1:0-1844 GCA_039714935.1 Bacteroidota bacterium
TTTGCACAATTCATTGGTGACCAGGTTAGCAATACCATTGATAAGAAAACATAATCAGGGGGTCCAGGGTTCGAGCCCTTGTGGGCCCACATAAAATGTGCATTTTATTTCCATTCAGGATGTTTCTTTATTTCATTCTCCAAAGCCGTTCTTATATTAAGCTTTTCTGTTTCAAGTGAATCGGGCTGTAAAGGATTCTCTTCTAATTTATCATTCTTTAATTCAAAAAAGTTTCCGTCCTGGTAAAGCTTATACTCCATTGTTCTTACAAATTGATTTCTGTATTGGCTCACCTTATTCCCCCATTGGGGATCGTAATGTACAAATACAGTTTCTCTGGGGTCATACTTCCCACCAGTTAATAAGGGGTAAAAACTTCTTCCATCTGAATTAACTTCTGTTTTTACAATATCGGCTAAAGTTGGAAAGAAATCACTAAACGCTATAAGGCCATTAAAAATATGTCCATTCTTAATCTGAGATGGCCAATAAACAATAAGTGGAACATGAACACCTGCATTAATTGTATTTCCTTTTGCACCTTGTATTGTTTCATCGGCTAATTGAGAGTAAATTGAAGGATGGGTACCGTTATCAGCTGTAAAAATGAGTATAGTATTCTTATCCAAATCTAAGGCCTTGAGCTTGTTTGTAATTTTACCAACAATCTTATCTGTGTAAGAAACCATATCTTTAAAATAAGTTGTATCATTTTTATATCGAACCTCCTGATCGTCCCATTTATCTGAATCTGGAGTTGGAACAAATGGGTCATGTACCAAAACCATTGGGTAATACACGAAAAATGATTCATCTTGTTTCCTTTCGATAAAGTCTAAAATATAGTTTGCAAAAATATCGGGGCCATAGTCATTAATATCTTTATCCAAAACTTCTCCGTTTTGTTCTATCAAAGGATCTCCATACCGTCCACCTTTACTTCTTTCTTTGGTAAGTTGCCACAAGCAATATTCATCAAAGCCAAACTTGTTAGGTCTGGAGTTGTCATTCCAATCATCTATTTTGTCTTTATATGCCAGTCCGTTCAATTGCCATTTTCCTGCTATACAGGTTTCATAACCTGCATCTTGCATAAGGTTCCCGAAGGAATACTCCGAAAGGTTTAAATGTCCGAAATAATCATAGTTTTTGTAATTGTATTTACCTGTCATGATTTTTACTCTGGAAGGTGTGCATAAAGGCTGAGAAATACAGTTTGAGAACAAGATTCCCTGTGAGGCTATTTGATCAATATTAGGTGTTTTGTAGGAAGTCGAACCGTAGGCCCCAACACATTCATACCCCATATCATCAACCATTATTAGTATTACATTGGGTTTATTAATGTTTTCCTTGTTTCTGCAAGAAGATATCAAAAACACGAAAAGGATTATCAAGATGTTCACTCTTATCTTCATATTGTTCTTTTTATCGGGATGTCAATAAATTGGACTGACCCCAGTAATTGGGACGCTCACTTAGGCCAGGCTGCATTGTTAAAATTAATATTTATTGATATAAAACACATACATTTATACTCAAATGCATAGTGAATGCTTAAGACATCATATCTTGCCATAATGATCTCCCTGCTTACTGTAAACTGTCAGCAGCTATTTTCCCAGAAAACAGTTGGAGCCACACGAATATTTACCAATATGCAGGTTGATGGCTCCCTTGATGATGATGCATGGGAACTGGCTGAGCCGGCTACAGATTTTATTCAGATGGAACCGGCAAAGGGGGAGAAGGCCACAGAAAAAACGCTTGTACTGGTTACATATGATGATAAGAACATCTATTTTGGTATCAACTGCTACCATAAGGATGCCTCCACGATAGTA
>JBDLIJ010000361.1:0-1793 GCA_039714935.1 Bacteroidota bacterium
GTATATAGATGTGAATGCTGGTGCCAGGATCGGCCATGAAACAGAAGATATGAAGTGGCTGTTAGATACCATACAGCCGGTGGTGGATCTTCCATTAACGCTTGACTCACCGGACCCGGCTGTCCTTGAAATGGCATTTGGCATGGTTGAAAAAACTCCCATGGTCAATTCTATTTCCCTTGAAAAGGAACGATTTGAAGCAATGATGCCATTTCTTTCAGGCAAGGACTGCAGAGTCATTGCCCTTTGCATGGATGATGCAGGTATGCCCAATTCTTCTGATGATATTGTCGACCGTGGTAAAACACTGATTGAAGAACTAAACAAGGTCGGTATTCCCACAGTTAATATTTATGTAGATCCACTGGTTCAACCTATTTCAACTGATTCAACCAAGGGGGTGATGGTTCTGGATGCGGTAAGAGCCATTAAAAAATTATTTCCCGAGGTCCATATCACAGGCGGGCTGTCCAATATCTCTTATGGGCTTCCCCAGCGCCACATCATTAATCGTACTTTTGTAACCCTGATGATGGATGCAGGTATGGATTCAGCCATAATAGACCCTTTGGATGAAAAAATCATGGCCACTATCAAAACAGCAGATATGCTGCTGGGATATGATCAGTACTGCATGAACTTTCTCAAAGGAGTGAGAGCCGGCGCCATCGTCAGTTAAAAGTATTATACTCATGGCAAACGTATCATCCTTCTTAAAAAAGATATTGGACAACCTGTTACAGGGTTATCCAATATCAAAAAAGGATATAAAAATCCTTCTTGGCCTGTCAGACCCTGATGAGCTTAATCTGTTATTCAACGCTTCTTGTCAAGTAAGAGCAAGATATTTTGGAACCGGCATATTTCTCTATGGATTTTTATATTTCTCAACGCATTGCAGAAACAACTGCATGTTCTGCCACTATCGCCACACCAACACCTCCATTGACCGATACCGCAAAACATTGGATCAAATCCTTAATGCTGCCAGGCAAATGACTGATACAGGGGTACATCTCATTGACCTTACCATGGGAGAAGACCCCGAATTTTACGAGTTCGGGAAATCAGGATTTAAAAAACTATGCGCCATGGTTGAATCAGTGAGAAAAGAGACAGATATTCCAGTGATGATTTCTCCGGGCACCCTGCCGGACAATGTACTTAAAGATTTAGCAGATATCGGAACCAACTGGTATGCCAGCTATCAGGAAACACATAATAAAGAATTATATAACAGGCTTCGTTCGGGGCAGGTATTTGAGGAAAGAATTGCAAAAAAGGCCTTTGCAAAATCCTGCGGCATGCTGATCGAAGAAGGGCTTCTCACAGGAATAGGAGAAACCGATGATGATCTTGCGGATTCTATCCTTTGGATGAAAGATTTTCAGGTTGACCAGGCAAGGGTCATGACCTTTGTGCCCCAGGAAAATACCCCCATGGCAGACGTGCCCCCCCAGGGCAATTTAAAGGAGCAGATCATCATAGCGGCCATACGCCTTGTTCTGGGCAATGTTTTAATTCCAGCCTCCCTGGATGTGGATGGTCTTGAAGGCCTGAAGGTGCGGCTTAATGCCGGCGCTAACGTAGTGACCTCTATTGTGCCGCCCAAAGAAGGTCTTGCAGGCGTGGCCAATAATTCCCTGGACATTGAAGAATCTCGAAGATCTATTGATCATATATTACCACTACTTGAATCCTGTGGTCTTCAACGAGCTTCCTTAAACTCATTTCTTTCCTGGACAGGCAAACGACTAAACCATTATTGACCTGCACTCTTTATTGATAAGTCC
>JBDLIJ010000362.1:0-1751 GCA_039714935.1 Bacteroidota bacterium
TGACGGCTGAGTACGAATATTTCATTGGTCTTTTCCGGCAATTGCTCAATGGCCTTTGCAACAAGTGATTTTATTTCATTTTTAAAAAGATTGGAACATCCGTATTCGAAATAGAGGCGATTCATTAATTGGACCTCTTCCATTTTTGCCCGGTGACTGGCCCGGTGATTTTGCTTTACTTGCTGGTGCCTGAGATACTGAATGCATTGATTGTGTATGCATCTGTACAGATATCCCTTTAGAGAGGATTTTATACTCAATCGTTTCCTTGAGTCCCAGATCTTCAAAAAGACATCCTGAACAATATCTTCTGCCTGTTGACCATTCCCCACATAAAAAAGTGCATATTCGTACAAACTGGGATAATTGTCGCTGAACAATTCCTCAAAAGCCTTCTTATCATTTTGGCTGATCCGTTTGAGTATTTCCTGATCTTCCAATTTACTTGCGGTGATTATTCTAGACAATTTATTGTGCAATATAAAAAAGAACTCTCCATAATAATATTTTATACTGCCATTTAACTCCTTGATCTGAAGAAAGCATATGCAGATACCGGAATGACTATTCACTACATCCGTTCCTGTCATCCGGTACCCGCACCAACTTGCTAACTACTAAAACTAAATCACTAACCTAAAAATACTCTATGATATTCCTTGTATAGGTAAGACGTTACAGGATGGATCATCCCTAAACGAATTATCACTTTTTTAGATCTCAACCAGGCAGCAGGAAGGAAAAATCCTGAACACGCTTGGTTTTCAGGATTTTGCATTTTTTTGCAGACTTTGACAGTAACAGAATGGGATTATTCTCTATTTTTATGTGGCCACTATTCCGGGAAGCTGATAAAAAATTCATGCCTTGCAGCCTGATTTGATCAGGCAATGAACCACGAAATTTCAAACAAATGAAGTATCGTATTATCCCTTGCTTATTCCTGATATTGTGTGTTCCGCTAAAGTCATTTGCCCAGGATATGATTGATCTTTCCGGCTTATGGGAGGTGGAACTGGATACTTTAAGTGAGGAGGTGTTTCTGCAAACTGGCCTTTCAAAGACCACTGGCACTATAAACTTACCCGGATCGCTCGCCGAAAACGGATTCGGATATAAAACCACCGGATCCGATTATGGTATTCTGACACCGGAATACAAATATATCGGCAAGGCAGGGTATATAAAGCAGATCGAAATTCCCACAGACTGGAAACACAAGCAAATTGAGATTTTTCTGGAACGTGTTCTTTGGGAATCGCGTGTTTTTATGGATGGGATTGAACTATCAAAACAGGATGCACTTGGGACTCCCCATGTCCATAAACTGGGAGCAATAGCCCCGGGCAAACATGAGTTACGCATTCTGGTTGATAATGCGATGATTCATAATATAGGTGATAAGGGCCACGCCTACGGGGAGTATACACAGAGTATCTGGCACGGGATTGTGGGCAGGATGGAGCTGAAAGCCAAAGATGCCACTTCCTTTCTCAGAACCAACATTTACCCGGATATTGAGAAAGAGCAGATAGACTTGAAAGGAAGTATTACATCCCAGATAGCGGTCTCTTGTATAATAGAATACAAAGTTGTGTCAGTAGATTCCGACGAAACGGTTTTAACAGGTTCCTTTTTAAAGGAATTGAAGCAGGGTGAAAACAACTATGAAATAGAGATTGCCACAGAGGGAAAACTCGAAAAATGGAGTGAATTTAATCCTGAGGTCTATACCCTGAAGCTTGGTTTAA
>JBDLIJ010000363.1:0-1684 GCA_039714935.1 Bacteroidota bacterium
GTTCCCACGGTCCTCCGTGGGAATGCATACATCAAGTTTAATATGCATTCCCACGCTGGAGCATGGGAACGAGAAAACTTCCTTTTTCCCTTTTCCTTATTCATATCTGTTAGAGCCTGATTGTTTCCTGATAATTTAAGAAAAGGCAGAGAAATATGCATTCTCAAATCCCATACCGTTGTTGTCCAGGACTCTATCCCGGTCTGTTTGGACTGTTCATGCTATTTGTTTCTATCACGGTATCTGCCCAGTCTTCGGTCTGGCAGATTAGTAAGGGAGATAAGGTTTTGTATATTGGCGGAACCATCCATGTCCTGGGGCAGGATGATTATCCTTTGCCAGAAGAGTTTGACCAGGCTTTTTCTGAGGCCGGTAAACTGGTGTTTGAAACTGATATTACCGAAGTGAAATCACCGGCATTTGGTCAGAAAATGATGCAGCAAATGCTTTATCCAGCGGGGCAGTCATTAAAAGATGAGCTGGATAAACCGACTTATGAAAGGCTGGCGGATTATTTTTCTGACAAGATTCCCATGTCTCAGATAGATGGTCTCAAGCCGGGCATGGTGGTACTGATGCTATCCGCTATAGAATTTCAACGCATAGGCATGGTGCTTGCCGGAGTTGATGAACACTTCTGGGGACTTGCTGTGAATAATAATAAAGCCATTGGCACTCTGGAAACGCTTGATGAACAGCTGGCATTTATTGTGAATATGGGAGAGGGGCGTGAGAATGAGCTGATAATGAATACCCTGGATGATATTAAACGAACCGAAGCAATAATTTTGTCCCTGTTAACTGCCTGGAGGGCGGGTGATGAGCCTGAAATGGAACGCCTCCTGTTGCAGGAAATGATTGATGATTATCCTCAGCTGTATCAGAATTTGCTGGTCAAACGGAACAATAACTGGCTGCCGTCGATTGAAGCAATGATACAAAATGAAGAGGTTGAATTTGTACTGGTTGGGACACTGCATCTGATAGGGGATGATGGCCTGTTACAGCAATTACGAGATAAAGGTTATAAAGTGTCTCAGTATTAGCCGGAATTTAGAGCTGAACAAGTTAGATAAAGATGGAAAAAAAACAGAAAATATGTTACTTTTCCGCTCTTTCGCTAAATTTAACGAGGACGGCTTTCGATGCCCGGTAAGTTGTATATTCAAACCTTTGGTTGCCAGATGAACGAGTATGACTCGGCCAAAATGGCGGATGTTCTGCAAGAATCACATGGGGTGGTTCGGGTTCAGGAACCTCAGGATGCGGATATTTTATTATTAAATACCTGTTCTATCAGGGAAAAGGCGCAGGAAAAAGTATTTTCACTGCTCGGGCGCTATCGCCAGCTCAAAGAATTAAACCCGAATATTGTTATTGGTGTCGGTGGCTGTGTGGCTAGCCAGGAAGGTGATTTGATCCGTCAGAGAGCCCCTTATGTGGATATTGTCTTTGGCCCGCAAACCTTGCATCGCCTGCCGCAAATGCTGGATGAAGTTTCGAATATTCATCATCCGGTCATTGATGTCTCGTTTCCTGAAATTGAAAAATTTGATAATCTGCCTGAACCAAAAGCAGAAGGCCCCAGTGCCTTTGTGTCGATAATGGAAGGCTGCAGTAAATATTGTACCTCCTGATCGTGCCTTACACCCGCGGTGAGGAGATTTCCAGACCATTGGATGAT
>JBDLIJ010000364.1:0-1676 GCA_039714935.1 Bacteroidota bacterium
CCTTGCCCTGAAAAATTCATCGGACTCCTCAGAACTGATCTTATCAACCTTCCCTTCAATACGCACCTGCCGCTCGAGCTCCGGCCAGAAAAACAGGATCGAAGCCTGCGGGTTTTCCTCCAGTGCCCTGGCTTTGCTGCTTTCATAATTGGTATAGAACACAAACCCGTCAGGCCGGGCATCCTTCAATAATACAATCCTGACAGTTGGTTTACCGGAAATATCAGCAGTGGCAAGCGACATTGCGTTGGGTTCACTGATCCCGGACCTGGAGGCATCTTCCATCCATTCCATGAATTGCAGGAACGGATCTTCTAGGAGATCCCTCTCATGCAGTTTGCCGTTGAGGTATTCTCTTCTGAATGCATTTAATGATCTGTCAGGCATGATTTCATTCCAATTTATCACAATAACATGGAGTTGGATTAATTGTTCAAACAATGATGTAGATATGTGAAGAATATATTTTATAACTTAGCTTTATCAATTCCCATACTGATAAATCACACTGCTGATGGCCAGAACTACCAAAAAACTACCCATATCACTGCTCTATGTTGAAGATAAAGCCAGCATACGTAAAGCGTATTCCGCTGTATTAAAGGAGATTGTGGAAGAGTTCCATATAGAAGAGAATGGTAAGCTGGGACTCAAGACCTTTCATAAGGTCAAGCCCGACCTTGTTGTTACCGACTTGAATATGCCTGAAATGGATGGGCTGGAGATGATACGTGAGATAAGGAAGCGCAATAAAGACACACGTATCCTTATTATGACTGCCCACGAGGCCAAAGAAAACTTTCTTCACGCTATTAATCACAGGGTGCGTGCTTACCTGATCAAACCTGTTGAACATGAAGAACTGGAAAGCCAGGTACGAACGCTTGGCCGTGAGATCATGTTTGAAAAAAGTATGGAAGAGCAACTGCAGCGTCGTCAGGAGGCAGAAAATGCACTCCAGCAAAGTGATGCCATCCTGAAGGCAGTGAACTACGCTTCAGAACTTTTCTTTAAATACAATTACACTACCCAGAGCATCGCCGATGTACTTAAAAGGCTGGGCGAGGCAACGAAAGTAAGCAGGGTATATATTTTTGAGAATTTTGAGGATAATAAGAAGCAGGTCTATACGAGTCTCCTTTTTGACTGGGCTGCACCCGATATCAAAGAAGAAGTCGATGGGGGGATGCTAAGGGAGATATATTACAAGGATGGGTTCAGTAGGTGGGCCAAAACCCTGAAACAAGGAAAATCCATTCACGGTAATATTGAATCCTTCCCCCGCTCTGAAAAAAAAATGCTCGAGGGGCTCGGGCTTATTTCCATCGTGATCATGCCCATATTTGTAAACAACGCATGGTGGGGATTCATTGGCCTGGATGAATGCTGTGCTCCGCGGGCCTGGACAGAAGCTGAGCTCAGTGCACTGGGTACTGCTGCCGACATTATTGGCGCTGCCATCCACCGGAAACGCGCCGACGTTGAGCTTCTCAAACTCAACAATGAGCTGGAAAGCCGTATAGTGGACCGGACCAAAGACCTGATAAACGAGATAGCGGAGAGAAAGCAGATAGAAGAGTTGCTTCGCGAAAGTGAAGAAAAATACAGGCAGATATTTGAAAACGCCAATGATGGCATCATCCTCACCGTGGATGGCCTCGTGCGCTTCATCAACC
>JBDLIJ010000365.1:0-1656 GCA_039714935.1 Bacteroidota bacterium
GGGTTGATGCTTGCGACTATACCTTTCCATAGTAATAAGGTCGAGTCTGTAACACGAGCAAAATTCGTTGATGGTCAGCTAGATCATGTTTTAACGCCGGCGTATCATGGAAACCCTATTTCTGCTGATGGTTCACTCGTCTTTACAGATTTTGGATGGGACGTGCTCAATGAAATACGAAGCGCAGGTTTTTCAGATGTTAGTATTGAGGTCTACGCCTCTGTTGAATTCGGCCATTTAGGAGGCGGGCAGTTAATTTTTAGGTTGGTGAAATAGTTTGCGTGGAAATTTTTAGAGATTTGAGTATATATAGAAAAATATTTTTATAATGAAAAAGCAGTGCAAAGTTGTAATTGAAGGTGTCTACCAGGAATATACCGGTTGTCTTTGTTGGTGTTATTCCATGATGTCACATGATCTTTTCTAAATGCTTAAATTTGGTTTAATAGTTCCGACGTTAAATGCCGGGAGCGAGTGGCTTGGCTGGCTTGATGCGTTTAATGGCCAAACGTGTAAGCCTGATAAGATGGTGGTTATTGATTCGAGTTCTACCGATAAGACCAGAAGTTTTTCCAAAGATAATGGGTTTACGGTAGAACTTATCGGAAGGGATGAATTCAATCACGGTGGAACAAGACAGTATGGTTTGAGTTTTCTTGGTAATGTTGATGTTGTTGTTTTCTTAACTCAGGATGCCAATCTTTCCAGCGTTGATTCATTATGCCAAATTCTTGAGCCATTTCATGATAGCCGAGTAGGGGCGGTATGTGGCAGGCAGCTTCCAAGGAGGCATGCGACCCCTGTTGAGGCGCATGCGCGACTCTATAACTATTCTTCAGAAGCGTTCTCCAGGTCAATTAAAGATATAAATAAGTTTGGGTTAAAAACAGCATTTATATCAAATTCTTTTGCGGCATATCGAATTTCAGCACTCAATAAGGTTGGCGGTTTTCCAGAAGATGTCATCTTTGGAGAAGATATGTATGTGGCAACAAAACTTTTGATGGTGGGTTATGAAATTGCGTATGCTGCGGATGCCTGTGTTTATCATTCTCATGATTATTCACTTTGGCAGGAAATGAAACGCTATTTCGATATGGGCGTTTTTCATGCTCGAGAGCCGTGGATTCGGCAGGAGCTAGGTGGTGCTGAGGGTGAGGGTGTTAAATTTGTTGTTTCGGAGCTTAAATATTTACTGAAACATGCTTTTTGGCAGATTCCTGAAGCACTATTGAGAACACTGCTTCGTTACACTGGTTTTCGTCTTGGTTTGATGGAGAAGAGGTTGCCATTAAGCTTGAAAAGAGTGTTAGCGATGAATAAGGGGGCTTTTAAGCGATAATATCTGATTTATTATGTATAATTCCTATGTGAATTAGGAAGTTGAATTAGATATAATGATAAAAAAAGGGTTTTTAAAAGGGCATTCAAATGTCCTGAATTTTGTTTTACGTTTGGTTGACTTGTCGATAGTGCTGATTTGTGGCGTTCTATCCTACTATTTTTCAGCCGCGTATGAGACCTATACTCTTGCTGGCGTTCAAGGTCTGCCTGAGCATTACATCAAGGTCGTTCTGCTGGCAGCTGTTATTACCTTTTTGTTATTTCCGCTCTTCAATATATACCGTGTCTGGCGTGGTTCTTCCACACTATCTG
>JBDLIJ010000366.1:0-1651 GCA_039714935.1 Bacteroidota bacterium
AAAAGAAAGTCCCGTCAATGGGTGACGAAGCACTGGCATAGGCTTTTTTCGGCATACGGCCGGCTAAAAAGGCTTCACGCCCGGCTTCAATGGCCTTTTTCATTGCCGAAGCCATCAGTACCGGATTTTTTGCTCCGGCAATCGCAGTATTCATCAATACCGCTTCACAACCAAGCTCCATAGCAATGGTCGCATCGGAAGCCGTGCCGACCCCCGCATCCACCAGTATCGGTACATTGGCATTTTCCAGGATTAAACGAATATTGTGAGGATTACAAATTCCAAGCCCGGAACCTATCAGGCCAGCCAATGGCATCACCGCGACACAGCCCATTTCTTCCAGCTGTTTGGCGATAATGGGATCATCACTGGTATAAACCATGACTTTAAAGCCATCTTTGATCAGTACTTCAGCCGCTTCAATCGTCTCGACCATATTAGGGTACAGTGTTTTCTGATCCCCCAGTACTTCCAGTTTGACCAGGTCATGACCATCCAGGAGTTCGCGGGCCAGCTGTCAGGTTCGAACCGCATCTTTAGCGGTATAACGCCCGGCAGTATTCGGTAAAATGGTATATTTATCGGGCGAAATAACATCCAGTAAGTTGGGCTCACCAGGATTTTGTCCGATGTTTGTGCGACGAATGGCAACGGTCACAATTTCAGCGCCACTGGCTTCAATCGCATCGCGAGTTTCATCCATATCTTTGTATTTGCCAGTACCCACTAACAAACGCGAGTTATACGCTTTGTCGGCTATGATCAGCTTATCATCTTGCATCTTTTGTCCTGATTTAAACGCTTATATTAAAACTTAATAATAAAAAAAGGGCTATTATCCTGGATTCTGCCCAAGAAAACTACCACTGTATTAACCGCCACCAATGGCATTAACGATTTCAACTTTATCACCTTCGTTGAATGTATGTTCAGGATGACGGCTTTTGGGGACAATTTCCTCATTCACCTCAACCGCCAGACGTTGCCCAATCATGTCCATTTTTTCCAATAATTGCTGTACTGAACAGGGAGACTGGAGCTGGTAGGGTGCACCATTAACAAAAATTTCCAAAAAAAACCTCCTGGGCAGTTTTCTACTGCGGTTATCAAAATAAATGTGGTATATTTTACACGGAATTGATGAATATGGGGGATTAACCTGGAAAATCAATTTCTGGCAGCTTACAGGGATTAAACCCGGGGTCGGAGTCAAATGGCTTAAATTCATTTTTTCTTATAAACTATAGTACCTTATGCCATTTGACTCCGACCCCTTCAGCAACACACGCTATAATTCTAAAGAAATCATGGGAATGAAATGATAACAATTAAACAAGCAGGAACGCTTGATGGTCTCTTTTATGAAAGAACCATGCGCTCTGCCGATAAAACCGCCTATATACAATATAATAAGCAGACAAAAACCTGGGATAAAACCACCTGGAATGAAATGGCCATCCTGGTCGGCAGATGGCAACAAGCCATTTCCGGGGAAAACTTTGAACAGGGCGATCGCATCGCCATTTTAATGAAAAACAGCAAGGAATGGGTGGCGGTTGATCAGGCTGCTTTAGGACTGGGGCTGGTGGTTGTTCCGCTTTATCTGGAAGACCGCCCCGATAATATTGCCTATATTCTTCGTGATTCCGCC
>JBDLIJ010000367.1:0-1587 GCA_039714935.1 Bacteroidota bacterium
GCCGAATATCGCTACCTGAGAAACATAGGAGCCGATGTGGTAGGCATGTCGACCGTACCCGAAGCCATAGCCGCCAGGCATATGAGCTTGCCCTGCTCAGCTGTTTCAGTGATCACCGATGAATGCGACCCCGATAACCTGGCAGTTGCGGATATAGTGGATATACTGAAGACGGCTTCCCTGGCAGAGAAGGATCTGATTGTACTTTTTGAGGAAGTCGTGAAAAAGTTGGCTATTGGCTGATGGCTGATGGCTGGGAGCTATAATTTTAAGTACTCTATGAACTCCATGAATTCTATGAACTTTAAGTACTTTACCGCAACTCCAGCACTCTCCCCACTACCGCTCCCATACCTTCCTCCATCTTATTGTACTTATACAGTTGCTTGAGTTGTATGCCATAGAGTTGTGAGATATAGTGCATGCTTTCGCCTGCTTTTACCGTATGTGAACCGGCTTCTTTATTCTTCCTTTTTTTCTTTTCGATATAAAGCATCTGTCCCTCGCCAGGTTCAGTTTTCTTTTCAAGTTCGTTATATTTAGGCAACTGCCAGGAGTAGATCTCAAAGTCGGCTGCGATATCGGAAAATGAATCACCTGCCTTCACAAAGATGAACTTCACCCCGTTGTTGATGTATACCTTACGACCGGTTTCCCAGATCTCAACCAGCTCGTAATGGCTTGATGGAGGAGGTGCACTAATAACAGGTGCTTTGTTCCCATTTGTTACAGGCTGGCTGTTAGCAAGCAGGTAGTCGGGGGTTACCCCTTTGTCAAATTCATACAGCCTGTTTTCTTCAATGATCCTGATGAGCAGTTGCGGGTATTTGGGATTGGTGGCATAGCCGGCCTTTTTCAGTCCGCGGGCCCAGCCTTTGTAATCCATGATGTTGAGTTTGAACAGCCCGGCATAACGGCCACGGGTGGTAAGAAAGAGGGAATGGTCGCGATAGGAATCGTCCGGTGAGCGGTACTTCCTGAAACATTCGTCCTTTGCATCATCATCCATATGAAAGGTTTTCCCTTTCCAGTCTTTATGGCACTTGATGCCAAAATGATTATTGGCTTTCCGCGACAATTCACTGTTTCCGCTTCCGGATTCAAGTATTCCCTGGGCCAGCGTGATGGATGCGGGAATGCCATATTCTTCCATCTTATCAATAGCGACATCCTTATATGTCAGAATGTAATCCTCCACAGAAATTTTATGCTGTGCTGTGAGCAGATACGCTGACAGGCTTGCCAGCATTACTAATAAAGTCCTTTTAATAATCATTGGATGCAAAAATAGGTGCCTTGTTTTGTATTTACTGTTTATTTTAACACATCTTTTTCACAAAATATTGTTCATAGCATACTGTTCATTTGACTTAACCGCAAAGACGCAATCCCGGTAAGACCGGGACGCAATGATTCGCAACGTATTCTTTGCGAACCTTTGCGCCTTAGCGTCTTTGCGGTAAAGTCAGGGCAAGCCTATTAGATGCTTACCATTATATTTCCTTATTTTTGCTTCGATGAAACTGATCAGAAAGTTTTTTCCGGATATTAGCAATAAACAGGACGAACAATTCAACAAACTGTTTG
>JBDLIJ010000368.1:0-1574 GCA_039714935.1 Bacteroidota bacterium
CGTTCCGTCATAAAGGAATATTTCGTAGTCTGGGCCGTCACCATACCTCTCCCAAACTATATACCCGTTATCATTGATCTTGGGATTCAGGTCAGAAAAAGTGTTATCTGTGATCTGGATAATCTTCGTACCGGTATAGAGATATATTTCCAAATCAATGGCACTGGCATCGCTTCCTCGCCAGACGACATGCCCCTCATTATTGATCTGGGGATACTTGTCATCAAAAAAGTTATTTGTAACCTGTGTTATGGTGTAATTAGGCGCAGCCATAGCCTGAGCTATCGTAAAAAGCAATATAGCCAGGATCGCGAGCCCCTGTTGTCTTACCCAATTCATCACTTCCTCCTAAATTCTAGGTTGTTAATGACGTTTTACACTGGTTCCAGTGGGTGTCCCGGATCTGTGTCCTTTACCTGATGGATGTGTTACCTGGAAACGGCATTCCCCTGCAGTCAAGCCATTCCGTCTGATTTCATCTTGTCTTCAACCAGTACCGTCATGGTGGTGGCACCACGGCACACCCTCTCTCCGTTCCCCTGCACCAGCCATCACTGACAGGATGCCAGGTGCAGCCGACAACATCCAACTCCATACAATAATAATAGTTGCTGAGGGAAGAACAGGTTTCAGGAGCAAGTTCTCCACAATAACCGCCTGCACAATTGCCACTGCCATCGTCAAAATGCCATGTGCAACCAGTGGTCCAGCAATCATACACTTCTGTTATGAAAGGACAGGGACTCTCATTTGGATCTGCACTTACCTCACAGGAACCATTTAGAGTGTCATCGCACCAGGCGCAACCAGCTGCTCTACAATCTTCCTCATCTGTGTAAGGCATACATGTGGCATCATTTGAGTATCCACCTCTATCTATAACAGCGCCTACTATTACAAGCCCTATAATAAGATGAGGCACCAATTCGGGAGCAGTTCCATATTTGCCAATATCTTCAAGCTTCCAGTACAGTACCTCAGTCTTTGCTATAATGTCTTCATAGATAATGCCGGCAATTGATCTCTCATATAATGAAAGCGCGCCTGGTTGAGGTGTTGAATACTCCAACTTTTTACTAATTTCTTCCAACCGGGCAAAAGCCTTATTCAGCCTGTTGATACTCGTTTTCGCCTTGGGACATTCTTCACAGTCCGGCAAGTCTGCCAATATGGTGACAATCAGGTTATGAGTGGCATCAAATTCAGCGTTGATCATGAGCAGGGCTTTCAGTGGCGATGAGTCGGTAAAATTATTCAATCCTGGATTGTTGTTCATCAGGCCTGGCAGCGGTAATGCAGCATAAGAGTTTGTGCACAGCCCGATAATCGCTGCAATGACAATGCATTTTTTTAACATGGTATCCTCCCATTTATGATTACGTTAGTGGTAACAGAAGAAAAAGGGCCCCGTAGTCTATTATGCGATGGCCGTGAGGCTTTCACCGCTTTCAAATTTTTCCCGGTAGAGCGCAAGATCCATCCCTATTTTCAACTGAAAATGAGGCTTGTCCACAAAATTTACCCTGTCTCCTCCCCATTCAAGGGTTTCCGCCATTCTCGCTTCGGCTGCACGG
>JBDLIJ010000369.1:0-1502 GCA_039714935.1 Bacteroidota bacterium
CATGTATACGGCGAGCATGAGATGGGTGGTACAAGCTGGCTGTATCTCACCGGCACTTCATTTGGTCAAATCGGAATGCGGGAGGATCTGGGGAATGTTTCCGCACCGCAACTGACTGCCGGACCGCTTTCCGATGTTCCAATAGTGGTTGGATTATGGCCGGTCCTTCTTACAGGAATATATGCCATTTCCAGGCGAAAGGAAAAGATCGCTAAAGAAGAACTAAACGAAGCCGTCGCTTCAACCCTTTCAAGCGCAAATGAGGAAACGGAAAAGAAACTGGCTGAATTAAAGGATAAAATGGAAAAGCAAAGGGAAGCAGCTATAAACCTGGAAGTTAAGAAAGCTCTCAAAGAAGCGGCCGAACAGGCCAAAGAGGATGATGGGAACGCTCCCGCTGATGAGCCTAAGGAGGAAAAATAAATGTCAGAGGAATCGACTCTCACAGGCAAAAAAATATTTACACCGTTTAATATCATATGCGGTATCATCATTATTGTCGGCCTGATCTTGACGATACTCAGGTTTACTAAAGGGCTTGGGGCAGTAACAAACCTGGACCATAACAACCCATGGGGTATCTGGATCGGTTTCGATCTTCTCTGTGGTGTAGCCCTGGCAGCAGGCGGTTATGTGACATCCGCGTCATGTTATATTTTCGGACTGAAACGGTTTCATTCAGCGGTAAGACCCGCCATTTTAACCGCGTTTTTAGGGTATGCCCTGGTTGTTCTCGCTCTTCACTATGATGTCGGAAGGCCATGGCGGCTGCCCTACCCCATTTTTTATTCGCAGGGGACTTCATCTTTACTGTTTGAAGTGGCGCTTTGTGTGTTCCTGTATCTTTCCGTTCTGTTTGTCGAATACAGTCCGGCCGCACTGGAATGGCTGGGATTTAAAAAAACACGCAATCTAATTGTACGCCTGACACTGGTGCTCACAATTTTTGGTGTGATACTTTCCACGCTCCATCAATCTTCCCTGGGTGCACTTTTCATGATTGCGCCATCCAAGCTTCATCCCCTGTGGTATTCTGAATATCTCCCGATTTACTTTTTTATTTCCAGTATATTTGCCGGACTGTCCATGGTGATATTCGAAGGAAGCCTGGCACATCGTTTTCTGCACCATAAAATGGATGAAACCCACCTCGCGGAAAGTACTGGTGTTGCATTAGGTTTTGCCAAGGCAGCATCTTTTATTATGATGGGTTACGCAGGTATTAAGTTAATCGGCATCGCCATAGATAATCAATGGCATTATCTTACAACATCCTGGGGTCAATGGTATCTATTAGAGATTATTGGTTTCGTGATGTTACCGGCATATTTATATGCTCTGGCAGCCCGTGAAAAAAATCTTATATTAGCACGCTGGGCTTCTGTGGGGGCAATACTTGGTATTGTATTGAACCGGCTGAATATTTCAATCATAGCATTCAACTGGAACCTGCCGTCTGCCCAAAGATACTTTCCCAGCTGGATGGAGATCGCGACTTCGAT